>NZ_CP166679.1:1800000-2100000 GCF_041320605.1 Arenibacter antarcticus | reverse complement strand
TATTAGCCACGGACGAGGCCTCCCTTTCCGAAATTTTCAAGTGGTATAAAAAAGATTTCACCTCAGGGGGATCCCTAGTGGACTACATTAATAAATACGCCAGGGAAAAAGTGGACTCCAAGGCTAAAATTACATATCTCACCTACAATTGGACGCTAAATGAAGCTAAATAACCACAACAGTATTAGCATCATTATACCTGTATTTAACGAGGCTACCACTATTAAAATGTTACTGGAATATCTTCGGGAAAATAGCGTCACAAATGCCATTAAAGAAATTATAGTGGTAGATGGAGGCAGCACCGATCAATCCTTTGCTATTGCCAAAGACTTTGGCGCTACAATGTTAAGGGCGAAAAAAGGCCGTGCCAAACAAATGAATATAGGGGCAAAACATGCGTCCGGAGAAATTCTGTACTTTCTTCACGCCGACACCTTTCCCCCAAAGCAATTTGACCAATATATTTTAAGCGCTATAGAAACAGGTTTTAAGGCTGGCTGTTTTAGAATGAGATTCAATACTTCCAAAAAATTCTTGCAATTTTTCGCTTGGTTTAGCAGGATTAACCACAAATTATGCCGTGGAGGAGATCAGTCGCTATTCGTTCAGAAAGAACTTTTCCATAAATCTAAGGGGTATAATGAGGCCTATATCATATATGAGGACACCGAATTTATAGGGCGACTCTATAGGTCCGCAAAATTCACGGTGTTACCACAACACGTAATCACTTCGGCAAGAAAATATGAGCAGCTGGGCACGGTAAGATTACAGTACCACTTTGGTGTGATCCATCTGAAAAACATACTTGGTTTTGGTCCGGACCAATTGTACGATTACTACAAGAAAAACATTGCAAACTAACCCCTTAACGCAACTTTCTATCCCTATCTAAAATCACCCCTTCTGAAATCCATTTTGCAAGGGCCTGCCTATTGTCAGTATCCAAAATACGTCTTTGGTCTTTTTTATTCTTTATGTTTCCAATTTCAATATAGGCCATGGCCGGCAAGGTATTCTTTACCAAATACAAGCCACTTCGATCACCAAAGGTGCCTTCGTAACTTCTATTTGGCTGGTATTCTCTGTATTTGTTTAAAAATGTTTTATGGATGCTTTCCGCCAGATGCTTACCATTCTTACTCTTCTCATGATGATAAAAAAACACATCTATATTCTGGCCTTTACTCCTACTATCTACATGCGTTACGATTAACCGCTGATATTTACCACTATTTTCCAAGTACAGCTTGTTTACCACATCAACCCGTTGTTTTAATCGTTGCAATTGGTTTAAAGGGATTTCCTCGTTGGGATAAACTACCTCATCCCTGTCTATTTCCAAAACCTTATAATCCCTAATCCCATCATTTGGGTCCCTAACAATGATAAAGGTTTCAGCACCGTGAGACATTAGCTCTTTGGCCAATCGCAAGGTAATATCATAAGCATACTCGTCCTCTGCAATCATCTTTCCATCATAGATGGCCACGGCACCCGGATCGGGCCCGCCATGTCCCGAGATTAAATAGTAGACAGCACCTTTCAGCTTATTGCTCCTTATGGTCACCAAGGAGTGTTCTTTTCCGAAAATACCCTCCTCCAATACATTGGGAATCTCTTTAATTTCAGTAGATTTTTTCTGAATGGAAGCTTCTACTACAACCGAATCTACCTCAACAGGTGGCAAAATGTACTCCCTGCCTTCAAAAAGCTGAATGCTATCCCACAAATTAGCTTTATTCAAGGCAATAAAATGCCCATAATGCTCGGCTGGACTCATTCCATGTTTTCTGAGCAATGAATATATCCCATCCCCTTTTTCCGCAATGACGGTATTTACTGAAGTCTGTGAAAACCCGTAAAGCGATACCAAACCAAGCATCCATAATAGTCGATATGTTCTTTTGAAATACACCAAAATAATTTTAAACAAAGATTATCAAAAATTCTGCCGAAATCCAAAAATCTAGGAGAGTGCACAACAAATGATGTCTTTAAAACTATATAAGTACCAAAACGATGCAACCAATAACGAACCCTATAGAACCAAAAAGTAGATGGGAGTTCCTAAGTCCGTTTGTAAAAATTCTTTATCACTTCCTGGGCAGGTTTATTTTGCGGTGTAAACCTGTTATCCATTGGTCCGCCTGCCTTTTCATGATCTATAAACCATTTCCAAACAAAGCCACCTGCAAACCACTCCTCATTCCAAAATTCTTCAAAAATAGCCTGGGTCGCATTCACCTGGGCATCTAGGTTAATATCATCCTCACTATGGTCTACCAACCAGGGTCTTTTAGCGGTATAATTATTACTTCTATACCCATATTCCGTAAACAATACTGGCTTGTCCACTGCCATGGATAGGGTTCTTATTTTGTCCTTGTGTTTCTGCCAGCCTTGTCGCAGTTGCGCAACCGTTGGTGTTTTTTGATCAGATAAGGGAAAGTAGGCGTCTATTCCTATAAAATCTAACTGATCCCAGAAAGGAACCCTACCATACTCATCCCAATTGGCGGCATAGGTAAGCTTCCCACTGTAAATACCTCTAATTTTCAGTATTAAAGACTTCCAATAAGCAGGTCGGTGATTTACAAATTGTTCCAACTCCGTTCCAACACAAAAGGCATCTACTTGGGTTTCCTGGGCAAGGGAGGCATAGGCCATAATAAATTTTTCATAGGAGATTTCCAAGGCCTTCCATTTTTCCTCCGAATCCATTTTCATACTCCCAGTGAACTCACCCCTAGAAATCCAGATCTGCGGTTTCAACATCACCTTAAGTCCATTGTCATGTAAAATATCCACATATTGCCTTGTCCCAGTCCTGGTTTCCCCAAACCACTGTCTAGAAGTATCAAAAATTATTTCAGGAGAATCCTTATCTCGTATAAACCCAAAAGGCATTACCGCAGCACATTTTGCATAAATATCGTGCACCGCATCCACATCTTTCTGGGTCACGGCATTGCGGGAGGCAACAAAACTTACTCCATTCAATTTTTCTATTGGCCCATCATTACAAGACCCTAGTAAAGAACATAAAATGATGATGCAAAATTGTTTCATTTAGACCTATTTATGCTCTAATTTAACGTATTCCCCACTGATTTAAAAATACCAGTACCCAAGTTTGTCAATTACTTTATTCTTACTTTTACATGAAACACCCCTATAACACCGGTATTTATATCTATTCTAAATAAGGCTGGATATTTTAAGGTATTACAATTAAGGCCGACAGAGTTTACACAACCATTTATCTATGGAACACATTGTTATTATTGGCAATGGCATTGCGGGAATTACCGCGGCCCGTCACATCCGAAAACTATCAGACAAAAAAATCACCGTTATTTCCGCGGAAAGTGATTATTTTTTCGCCCGCACGGCTCTTATGTACATTTATATGGGGCATATGAAGTTTGAGCACACCCAACCTTATGAAAATTGGTTCTGGAAAAAGAATCGGATCGATCTTATAAATGCCTTTGTAACCAAGGTCGATTCCGAAAACAAGAAACTTTTACTACAAGATTCTCAAGAGATAAAATTTGATAAGCTGATTATTGCCACAGGCTCAAAACCCAATATGTTTGGATGGCCAGGGCAGGACCTGAAAGGGGTTCAGGGGTTATACTCTAAACAAGATCTTGAATTGCTGGAAGTTAACGCTCCTAATAAGGACGTCTGTAAAAGGGCAGTAATAGTTGGCGGTGGATTAATTGGAATAGAAATGGCAGAAATGCTCCGAAGTAGGGACATCCCCGTTACCTTTTTAGTACGGGAAGAAAGTTTCTGGGACATTGTATTACCGCAAGGGGAATCCCAAATGATCAATGAGCATATCCTTGAGCATCATATCGATCTGCGATTGAACACCAATCTGGTGAAAATTATTCCGGATGAAAATGGGAGGACGAAAGCCGTAACCACAGACAAGGGCGAAACAATAGAATGTAATGTAGTTGGTCTGGCTGCAGGAGTTTCGCCAAAGGTAGATTTCCTAAAAGGCGCTGGCATTACATTAGGAAAAGGAGTGAAGGTAAACGAATTTTTAGAGACAAATATTAGGGATATATACGCCATTGGGGATTGTGCAGAACAACATCAGACCATTGGTAACCGCAGACCCGTGGAAGCAGTATGGTACACGGGAAGGATGATGGGTGAAGCATTGGCACAGACTATCTGTGGTCGCAGAACACCTTACAATCCGGGCCATTGGTTTAATTCAGCTAAATTTTTGGATATAGAGTACCAAACCTATGGATGGGTTTTTCCAGAAGGTTCAAAAAAAGAATACGAAGAGCATTTTCACTGGCGACATCCCACAGAAAAAATTTGTATTACCGTGGCTTTCCACAAAGACAGCAAACAACTATTGGGAATTAACACCTTTGGAATACGAATGCGGCATGAAATAGTGGATCGATGGCTGACCGAAAAAAGGGGAATTGGATATGTTATGGAATATTTAAAGGATGCCAATTTTGATCCTGAATTTTATACGCGTTACGAAAAAACCATAGTGGCACATTTCAATAGCACCTTTGGCACCAATATCATCACGAAAAAGAAAAGTTGGAAACGAATATTTAGCAACGCCTAGAACAAAATAATGAAAGCAATAAAGAATATAGGCCTACTCATTTTTCTGGTCGGTTTGGGAATATTTGCCCTCCTGCCATTGACCGGCACCTTCACATTAAGCGGGGAAAGTTTACAAACCGTACTAAAGGAACAGAATATCCAGAGCGAACTCTTTGTCACTGAAATGGAGAACAATGTGGTAGGCAAAGAATTTAATGGCATAGGCGCGCTCTCGTCAAAAGTCACGTCTGCTCTAGAAAACACCAACGCCCAACACCGTAAGAATAAGGAATACAACAAAATTATGTATACCAGTCCTCACGATATGGCCGCTACTTTTGCCAAAATTTCGGGTGAGGGTTTTATAGTATCCAACAAGATATTGATGTGGTTCCTCACTTTTGGCCTAGCCATTATTGGCGCACTTCTTTTTATCCTTCCCAATGTAATTTTATTGGGTAAAAAAGGTATTAAAAATGACGGTATTTATCATGAGAACGCCACCAACAAGGGCTGGATCGCATGGTTGGTCTTTATATTTTTGGTCTCTTTCTACCTAGTACTTTATTTCCGACCGGAATATGCAGTAAATTGGACCTACACCCTGGATCCACTTAGCCAATGGCTAAGCGGAAACCCAGCTGGACATTGGTTTGTTTACGGGTTTATGTACAGCACTGTGATGAGTGTAATGGCCGTACGGATGTATATAAAATACCGACACAACACCTATCAAATGGTCAGGACCACATCCGTGCTTTTCTTTCAGATTGTCTTTGCCTTTCTGATCCCAGAGATTATGGTGCGCTTACAAATGCCCTATTACGATTTTAAGAATATCTTCCCCTTGGATTTTGATTTCTTTTTCCAATGGAACCTAAGGTCGCTACTGAACAGTGGTGGAATTGGACTATTTATTTTGGTTTGGGGGATTGTGCTCACTTTGGTTGTAGTTCCGGTAATGGTCTATTTTTTTGGAAAGCGATGGTATTGTTCCTGGGTATGTGGATGTGGGGGATTGGCCGAAACCCTGGGGGACCCTTACCGTCAACATTCCAGCAAATCTTTGTTTTCATGGAAGGTAGAGCGCTGGCTAGTACACGGAGTACTTGTTTTTGTCGTAGGAATGACCCTTATGACCCTGTACAGCTTTTTTACACAGTCTGGTACTGTAATAGGCATAAAGACGCAGAGCGTACAGAGCGCCTATAGTTTCTTAATCGGAGCCATTTTTGCCGGGGTGATCGGCACCGGGTTCTATCCAATTTTCGGCAACAGGGTATGGTGCCGTTTTGGATGTCCTCTTGCCGCATATTTGGGATTCGTTCAACGATTTAAATCGCGCTTTAGGATCACTACCAACGGTGGCCAATGTATATCTTGTGGCAATTGCTCTACCTACTGTGAACAAGGTATTGATGTTAGGGCCTATGCACAGAAAGGAGAAAACATTGTTAGATCTAGCTGCGTAGGCTGCGGAGTATGTTCCGCTGTTTGTCCCAGAGGAGTATTAAATTTGGAAAATGGCCCTTTAAAAGGCAGAATCAATCCCACCGAAGTGTTACTAGGCAATGATGTAGACTTAATGGAATTGGTGAATAAAAAATCATAAAACTAATGATACCTTTGCACCGCCAATGCCTATAATTAATGCCATTTGCTTTCCATTCTATTGAGCAAGGCCATTGTTGGCAATCTTTCTTAGAAAACAAATTGAATTAGGAAGGACAAATACCAAAAAATCCCCTTCAAATAATATAATGACGGACATCAAAGTAATTATCCCGGCTTATAACGAAGCCGACTCTATTGCCAAAGTAATACATGAAATCCCAGAAATAGTTTCGGAAGTGATTGTTGTAAACAACAATTCTACGGATGACACCGCCAAGAATGCACAGCTTGCCGGGGCCACGGTCCTCACCGAAAACCGAAAAGGATATGGTTACGCCTGCCTTAAGGGAATAAATCACCTGTCCAAACAATCCAAACCACCCGATATTATCGTATTTATGGATGGAGATTATTCTGACTATCCCGAGGAGCTTTCCAAAGTGGTACAGCCTATTTTGGACAACGACATTGATTTGGTTATAGGTGCTAGGGTGAAGGAGTTAAGGGAGGATGGGTCTATGACACCACAACAGATTTTTGGCAATGCACTTGCTACCACCTTGATGAAATGGTTCTTTGGAGCCACGTTTACGGACCTAGGTCCGTTCCGGGCAATTAAGTACAAAACGCTAATGGCGCTCGAAATGGAGGACAAGACCTACGGTTGGACTGTAGAAATGCAATTAAAAACTATTAAAAGGCGTTTTACATATACCGAAGTACCAGTTCGTTACAAAAAAAGAATTGGGGTTTCAAAAGTATCAGGAACGTTAAAAGGAAGTATATTTGCAGGCGCAAAAATCCTAGGTTGGATATTTAAATACAGTTTAAAATAAAAAATGGGAATAACAATTACTTATCTTATCATTACCGTTTATAGTATATCCTTACTTTTAATCTTCTTCTATAGTTTGGCTCAGTTAAATTTATTGGTCAATTATTTGGGTCACAAAAGAAAAAATAAGGAAGCTCCTAAGTACAATTTACTGGATCCCAAAGAAATTCCTTACGTCACTATTCAGCTACCTGTTTACAACGAGGAATATGTAATGGAACGCTTGTTGGAGAACATTGCCAAAATAGAGTACCCAAAGAGCAAGTTGGAAATCCAGGTCTTGGACGATTCCACGGACGATTCTGTATTGGATACTGCCAAACAAATTGCAGCATTGCAGGAAACTGGACTGGATATAAAACATATAAGAAGAACTAATAGGCAAGGTTTTAAAGCAGGCGCTTTAAAAGAAGGGCTTATAACTGCCAAGGGAGAATTTATCGCCATTTTTGATGCCGACTTCCTTCCCTCCAGTGATTGGTTAAAGAAAACTGTAATATACTTTAAAGACCAGGAGATTGGTGTTGTACAGACCCGTTGGGGACACATCAACCGAGATTATTCCACACTTACCAAAATCCAAGCCTTTGCTTTGGATGCCCATTTTACATTGGAGCAGGTGGGCAGAAATGCCAAAGGACATTTTATCAACTTTAACGGCACAGCTGGTATTTGGAGAAAGGAATGTATATTGGATGCTGGTAACTGGGAGGGGGACACCCTAACAGAGGATCTGGACCTTAGTTACCGTGCCCAATTAAAGAACTGGAAATTTAAATATTTGGAAGATGTAGAAACTCCTGCAGAGCTTCCAGTAGTGATTAGTGCCGCACGGTCCCAACAATTTCGTTGGAACAAAGGGGGTGCAGAAAACTTTAAAAAGACCGTTTGGAGCGTTATTAGCGCAAAAAACATTTCATTCAAAACCAAGTTTCACGGAGTTATGCACCTGCTAAACAGCTCCATGTTCCTATGCGTATTTTTGGTAGCACTTTTAAGCATCCCCATGATGTACATTAAAAACACGTACGAGCATTTGGGGTGGATCTTTGAGGCCACCAAGTTTTTTATCCTAAGTACCATCATCCTTTTTGTGTGCTATTGGTTTACCTATAAGAGTATTCAAGGCAGTAGTTTAGATAGTTTTGTGGACTATATAAGGATTTTCTTCACCTTTTTCTCCGTAGCACTCGGTTTTTCATTGCACAATTCTATTGCCGTATTGGAAGGCCATATGGGGAAGAGGAGTGAATTTGTAAGAACCCCTAAGTTTAACCTGAACAACATCAAGGACAGCTGGAAAGGCAATAAGTATTTAACCACTAAATTGTCTCCCAACATGATCTTGGAAGCGGCATTAATGCTTTATTTCCTTTTTGGAATGTATAGCGCTATTCCCTTAAACGATTTTGGGTTGTTTCCCTTCCATTTTATGCTTTTCCTAGGCTTTGGGTACGTATTCTTTAAATCCCTTTTTGCACGCGCATAAAACAACAGGATAAACTTCGGATAATCTGTGGATTGTACGATTTAAAAACAGTAAGGGTCCGGTTCCATATACCTTTAGGAAACCGGACCCTTTTTTTAGGCACCTATTCCAATAGTCAATTTCTACAACCACCAGCAATTCCAACTAGTAGAATCTCCCTTTCATATACTCCTATTTGGTTATATTTGATTTAAATTTGATGTATGGCCAAGTAATGGTCAACCAATACCATTTATCATTTATACCCCATGAATAAAAGAGCCATTTCTTATTGGAAGCTGCACAGATTTCCAATTTTAATGGTACTTACTACCATCCTGTTCTATAGTGTTTTCGGTTACCATTTACCACGAACAGATTTTATAAAACTAATTACCCTATATTTCGCCCTTTTCTTTTTATGCTATAAACTGATACAGTTTGAAAAATGGAATTTTAAATTTCTAGTTGTTTCTGGAACCTTGTTCAGGCTAGTACTACTTTTTTCCGAACCTAACCTCTCTCAGGATTTTTATAGGTTTGTTTGGGACGGGCAATTAATCATCAATGGCATTAATCCCTATTTGCATTTGCCCAAAGACCTACTCCTAGATATCCATCGTAAAATTCCCAATGCCATGGAATTGTATCACGGAATGGGCGACCTAAGTGCCTCCAATTTTAGTAATTACCCCCCATTAAACCAGATTATTTTTGCGATATCTACCTTACTAACAGGCACTAGTACAATGGGCAGTATAATAGTCATGCGTATTATTGTAATTCTTGCCGATTTAGGGGTCCTCTATTTTGGACGCAAGTTGCTTCAGAAGCTCAATAAACCCACATATCTTATATTTTGGTATTTCTTAAATCCATTGGTCATCCTGGAACTGACAGGAAATCTTCATTTTGAAGGAGTAATGCTATTCTTTTTTATTTGGTCCTTATACCTCGTACATCAAAATAAATGGATTTTGGCCGGGGTACTATATGCCCTATCTATTTCCATTAAGCTTGTCCCCTTAATATTTCTACCCCTTTTTATAAAATACTATGGCTTTAAAAAAAGTGTGCTGTTCTATGCCGTGGTGGGCGGAGTTTCCATTTTGCTAGCCCTCCCCTTTTACGCGCCAGAATTTATCACCAATTATTCCCAGACTATAGGACTGTGGTTTTCCAATTTTGAGTTTAATGCAGGAATTTATAATCTCGTAAAATACATTGGAGTCCAGTGGGACGCAAAGCCATGGGAACTCATTAAAACTTATGGAAAAATTACTCCGATCATAATTATTAGCTGGGTCGCCTTAATCACTTTCATCCGGAACAACAAAAAAGTGAACACGCTAATAATTTCCATGTTATGGATCCTTAGTTTCTATTATTTCTTGTCCGCCACCGTACACCCATGGTACATTATATTTCTGGTACTCCTTAGCCTGTTTACAGAATTTAGATTCCCGTTAATATGGTCTATTACTATTTTTTTAAGCTATTGGGCCTACTCTAATCCAGAATATAAGGAAAGTACCATATTACTGATCATTGAATATATTGCAGTATATGGTTTTATGATTTATGAAATTATTAGATTACAAAATAAAAATCTGCTATTCCACAAAAATTGAGAATTGCAATACGATAAATCAATTTTATTTGTACTTTTGATTTTAACAATGAATAACAAAGAATACATATCAAATTATAACAAGGTTGCTAACCTTGCTTATTCATTTACGCCTACACGTCGTCGCCCGTAAGGGTGCAATTCTATCATGGAAATAGGTGAGTCCATTTCCGCTCTCAAAAAACATCAAATTATAATTTTAATTTAAAGCAACATTCAATGAAGATTGTTATTGCTAACGACTCCCATTTTAAATATGCCGAAATCATCTGTGATACTATTGCCGAATCGGCAAAGGTACGCGGTACTGGGATTGCAAAACGTACCCCAGAGTATATTCAAAAAAGACTTCATAACGGAAACGCCATAATTGCATTGGACGGTGATAAATTTGCCGGGTTCTGCTATATAGAGGTCTGGGGACACGAGAAATTCGTAGCTAACTCGGGACTCATCGTTCACCCGGATTACAGAAATCAAGGATTGGCCAAAAAGATAAAGAAAGAGATTTTTGATCTTTCGCGATCTAAGTTTCCCGATGCTAAAATATTTGGTATCACTACCGGATTGGCAGTGATGAAGATGAACTACGAATTGGGCTATAAACCAGTTACCTTTTCCGAACTCACTACAGATCCAGAATTTTGGAAAGGGTGCCAGACCTGTAAGAACTTTGATATCCTGACCAGAACGGAACAGAAAATGTGCCTCTGTACAGGGATGCTATACGACCCCGTAATAAAAGCAAAGGAAAACAGCACGGAAAAGATAAATTCCAAGGCTTTTAAACGATTGAAAAGTATTAAAGAAAGCCTATTTCTAAGTAAAAAAACTAAATAAGGGATCGCAACTTTTGCAATCCCAGAAATTATACATAAACGAGTAAGATGAAAAAATTAGTATTGGCCTACAGTGGAGGATTAGACACCTCATATTGCGCAAAATATTTATCAAAGGACCAAGGATTTGAAGTACATGCCGTAAGTGTTAACACTGGCGGATTTTCCAATGAGGAAATAGACAGTATCCACAAAAAGGCATTGGAATTAGGAGCTACTAGCTACACCTCTATAGATGCCGTGCAGACCTTTTATGAAAAGGTGGTAAAGTATTTAATTTTCGGGAATGTCCTGAAAAATAATACCTACCCGCTATCGGTAAGTGCAGAACGTATTGTACAGGCCATCGAAATTGTAAACCACGCTAAAAAGGTAGGTGCTAAATATATTGCCCACGGAAGTACCGGCGCCGGAAACGATCAGGTTAGATTTGATATGATCTTTCAGATTATTGCTCCTGAAATTGAGATTATTACCCCTATCCGAGATAATAAACTGGCTAGGGAAGCAGAAATTGAGTATTTAAAAAGCAATGGAGTAGATTATCCTTGGGAAAAAGCCAAGTACTCTATCAACCGAGGTCTTTGGGGTACCTCCGTGGGCGGGGACGAAACCCTTACTTCACACAAATCATTACCCGACAGTGCCTACCCTAGCCAATTACAGCAAACAGAACCCACCCAAATCACATTAAGCTTCCATAAAGGAGAACTAATTGCGTTGGATGGCGAAAACGACACCCCTGTAAACAATATTGTAAAGCTAGAAGCCATTGCCTCCAAATATGCCATTGGGCGCGATATTCATGTTGGTGACACCATTATTGGTATAAAAGGACGGGTAGGTTTTGAAGCTCCTGCATCTCTTATCATCATAAAGGCCCATCATTTATTAGAGAAACACACGCTTAGCAAATGGCAACAGTTTCAAAAGGAACAACAAGGGAATTTTTATGGTATGTTGTTGCACGAAGGAAACTATTTGGACGAGGTGATGCGGAATATAGAGGTATTCCTCACCGACACCCAGAAAAACGTATCGGGAGATGTCTTTGTTAGCCTCCATCCATACCGATTTGAACTCAATGGCATATCTTCTCCCCACGACCTAATGAACGCCTCTTTTGGCAGTTATGGGGAAATGAATAAAGGTTGGACTGCAGACGACGCCAAAGGTTTTATAAAGATACTTTCCAATTCGGGAAAAATATACAATCACGTAAATCCACAAAATGATTAAAGTAGGAATCATAGGGGGATCGGGATATACCGGCGGCGAGCTCATCAGAATACTTTTGAACCATCCCAATACGGAAATCAACTTTGTCTACAGCACCACTAGAGCCAACAAGAAAATTACAACCGCTCATCCTGACCTTTTGGGGGTAACGGACCTAAAGTTCACTGGCACCGTAAACCCTGATGTAGATGCTGTATTCCTTTGTCTTGGTCATGGAAATTCTACCAAATTTCTTAAGGAAAATCAATTTTCCAAGGATACTAGGATCATAGATTTAAGTAACGACTTTAGGTTGGCGGCAGATTCTATTTTGGATGGTAAAACTTTTGTTTATGGCCTACCAGAATTAAAAAAAGACGAAATTAAAACTGCAAGGCACATTGCCAATCCAGGTTGTTTTGCCACAGCTATACAATTAGCATTGTTGCCATTGGCACAGGCAAAATTATTAGAAAACCCGGTTCATATTAATGCTGTAACTGGAAGTACCGGAGCAGGAGTAAGCCTTTCTCCTACATCTCATTACAGCTGGAGAAACAACAATGTATCATGGTACAAACCCTTTACCCATCAACACCTTGGGGAAATAGAGGAAAACTTGCATAGCCTACAACAAGACACTGGCGAACTGTTCTTTCTGCCCAATAGGGGGAATTTTACTAGGGGAATCATGGCAACCGCATATACGGATTTCAAAGGAAGCCTAGAGGAGGCCTATGCCCTGTATGCCGATTTTTATAAGGATGCCGCATTTACCCAGGTAACGGAAGAGGACATCAACCTAAAACAGGTTGTGAATACCAACCAATGCCATATTCATTTGCACAAACACAATAATACCCTCCTGATTACCTCCGCCATAGACAACCTCTTAAAAGGAGCATCGGGACAGGCGGTACAAAATATGAACCTAGCCTTTGGATTTGAAGAAAATGCAGGATTGCAATTAAAAGCAGGCGTATTTTAACCGCCCTAGAAAAACCATGGCGTTGAATTTTTATATACTCTATTCTCCGCCAGTAACCAAAACATCAAACTTTACGAAATGGCATTACTTTAAAAAAATCCATTTTGATAATTATTAAATTTAAGGGAATGAAAATAGCCATAATAGGGGCCGGAAATTTAGGATTGTCCATTGCCAAGGGCATTTTGAGCACCAATGGGGCCACCTCTATGATCCTTACCAAGAGGAATTTGGGCGACTTGAAGGAAATTGAAAAATATGGAATTGTAAGTATCACCTCCGACAACAAAGAGGCGGTCAGCAAAGCCGATATCCTGATTTTTGCGGTTCAACCTGGGCATTTTGTAAAAATTTTGGCAGAGGTTAAGGACCTCCTTACGGAAAAACACGTAATCATTTCTACCATTACAGGCTTCAGCATTGCTAGAATGGAAGAAATTATTGGGCCAGACCATTATATTATTAGGGCCATGCCCAATACAGCCATTTCTGTCGGAAAATCCATGACCTGTATTTGTAGCAATGAGAAAGGGCAAAAGCGAATAGAGTTGGCCAAAGCCATTTTCAATAGAATGGGGCATTCTATGCAAATTCCCGAAGATCAGATGCAGGCTGCAACAGTAATCTGCGCCAGTGGAATTGCCTTTTGGATGCGACTGATACGTGCTACAACCCAAGGGGCTATACAGTTGGGATTCGATGCCAAAGAAGCACAGGAGTTGGCGATGCATACCTGTAATGGAGCGGCAAGCTTGTTAATTGAGTCGGATAGTCATCCAGAACGAGAAATTGACAAGGTTACCACACCCAGAGGATGTACCATATCCGGACTTAATGAAATGGAACACCAAGGCCTTAGTTCTTCCCTGATCAGGGGAATTATAGCCTCCTTCGATAAAATAAACGAAATTAAAAAGGCGTAGCCTTATTAACCCTATGGGCAGACACCCACAGGAACAAACAACTATTGGAACAGATGAAATTATTTGATGTATACCCGCTTTACGATGTAACCCCAGTCGCTGCCAAAGGAATTGTGGTTATTGATGATAAGGGACAGGAATATTTGGATTTTTATGGAGGACATGCCGTAATCTCCATTGGGCACTCCCATCCCACCTATATAAACCGACTTAAAGATCAATTGGACAAAATTGGTTTTTACAGCAATGCCATCCAAAATCCCCTACAAGAAGAATTAGCAACCAAATTGGGGAAACTTTCAGGTTGTGAGGACTACAACCTTTTCCTCTGCAATTCTGGGGCAGAAGCCAACGAAAATGCTTTAAAATTAGCATCCTTTCAAAATGGGAAGTCCAAGGTCATTGCCTTTAAAAATGGTTTTCACGGCCGAACATCGGCAGCGGTAGCCGTAACCGATAATGAAAAAATAAATGCCCCACTCAACAAACAACAAAAGGTAAGCTTTCTCCCTTTTAATGACCTACAGGCCTTTATCAGTGAGATTAGCAATGGCGATGTCTGTGCGGTAATCATAGAATCCATCCAAGGTGTTGGTGGTTTGGATATGCCTTCTCAGAAATTTTATGAAAATATAGCCAAACTCTGTAAGGAGCATCAGGTACTTCTTATTGCAGACGAGGTACAATGCGGTTATGGCAGGAGTGGTAAATTCTTTGCCTTCCAACATTTCAACATTCAACCAGACATTATCACCGTTGCCAAGGGTATGGGTAACGGATTTCCGATTGGCGGGGTGCTAATCCACGAAAGTATAAAAGCCTCCTACGGACTTTTGGGCACTACTTTTGGCGGGAACCATTTGGCATGTGCTGCAGGGCTGGCCGTATTGGATGTTATTGAAGAAGAAAACCTCATAGAGAACTCGGCCACACTTTTCGAATATTTCAAGAAAAAGGCCGCTGCCATTCCCCAAGTAAAACAAGTAAAGGGAATGGGGCTTATGTTGGGGCTCGAATTTGATTTTGAGGTATCGGAACTGCGAAAAAAACTGATCCACAACCAACATATGTTCACCGGAGGCGCTAACGACAAACATGTATTGCGAATATTACCGGCACTGAATATTACCAAGGAAAATCTAGATCAATTTTTTGATGCCCTAAAAAAAGAGCTCGCATAAATTAGTATTTTGCCATATCAGAAAGGAATACGGCGCCAAACCCTGTGGTGAAACTCTTGAAAACTGTACTTCAGTTAATTCTTGAGGAGAACCAAAAGGGGTTGATAAAGCTAGATAACTCCTCTAAGAAATTGGTGAAAAAGCAAGGAACATGAAACGAAAAAGAATTTTATTAAAAATAGGATCTAATACCCTTACCAAGGAAACCGATCATATTTCACGAGGAAAAATTGAGGATATAGGCAGACAGATTGCCAAACTAAATGACCGGTACGAATTTATCATCGTAAGTTCTGGCGCCATTGCCGCTGCCAAACAATTTGTGAAATTAGAGCACAATGGGCAAGAAATAACAATAAAACAAGCTTTGGCCTCCATCGGGCAACCCCATTTAATGCGAATTTTCCAGGAGAATTTCAGAGAATTGGGCTTATTTACCTCCCAATGTCTATTGTCGTACTCCGATTTTGAAAAAGAAGTCTCCAAAGAAAATATATGCAATACCATAAATGTATTAGTTGCCAATAATTTTATCCCGATTATTAACGAGAACGATACCGTGGCAACAGACGAGATTCAATTTGGAGACAATGACAAACTTGCGGCACTTACCGCTGCCCTGATCAAGGCGGACTTGTTGATCATAGCCACCAATACCGATGGCATTTACACCAAGGAATCTATAGACAATAATGATCCAAAGACCATAACGCATGTCCATAGTTTGGCTACGCTGGAAAAAGAAATAAACAACTCTAAATCCTCGCATGGAACTGGAGGGATGCAATCTAAGATCGAAGCCGCCACCATTGCACAAAAAGCGAATATAGAAACCTGGATCCTAAACGGCATTGAGGACAATTTTATCATTAATGCCCTTGAGAACAAAACGACTTTTACCACTATAAAATAAACACATGCAACATTATTTATCATTAAAAGACATCGACTCGCTTCCCCAATGGGTAGAGGAAGCAAAATCCTTAAAAGCGGCACCTTTGCAACACAAGGCCTTGGGAGCGGGCAAGACCATTTGCTTGTTATTTTTTAACAACAGCCTAAGAACCCGTCTTAGCACCCAAAAGGCGGCAATGAATCTTGGAATGGAAGTCATAGTGATGAATTTTGGCAGTGAAGGCTGGGCGTTGGAATATGACGATGGTACTATTATGGACCAAGGGACCTCAGAACATATAAAAGAAGCGGCACAGGTAGTGGCTCAATATTGCGATGTAGTAGCCATACGTGCTTTTGCCACCTTGACCAATAAGGAGCAGGATGAGGCCGAAGTGGTACTCAATGGCTTTAAAAAATACGCCGGAATCCCAGTAATCAATATGGAAAGTTCTGTTGGACATCCGCTACAGGCCTTAGCAGACGCCATTACGCTCTCGGAAAACAATACAAAAAAAAGACCTAAGGTGGTACTTTCCTGGGCCCCGCATCCCAAAGCTCTGCCCCATGCAGTAGCAAATTCATTTGTGGAAATGATGCAATTGCAGGATGCCGAGTTTGTTATTACCCATCCCAAGGGCTATGAACTAAACCCCGAAATTACCAAAAACTCAAAAATTGAATACGATCAGGACAAAGCCTTAGAGGATGCCGATTTTGTCTACGTAAAAAACTGGAGTAATTACCAAGATTATGGCAAGGTATTGCATCAGGATAAAAACTGGACCATGACTGCCAAGAAATTGGACAAGGCTAAATTTATGCACTGTTTACCGGTACGTCGAAATATAGTAGTCGCAGATGATGTATTAGACGGAGAGCAGTCCCTTGTCATAGAACAGGCCAACAACAGAACTTATGCTGCACAGATAGTGCTAAAGAAGGTATTACATGGCCTAGAAAGCTAAGCCCCAACTAGGAGCTACAATAACGTCAAATGAAGAATAAATAATATGAATTCCTCCAGTTTGGAGAGACTAGCAAGGGGTTATGAAAAAAAAACTATCCATTATCAAAATTGGAGGTAACATACTAGAAAACGAAGAGGAACTACATACGTTTCTGGACGTCTTTTCGGCCATGGAAGGTCCAAAAATATTGGTTCATGGAGGAGGAAAAATGGCGACTCAAATTGCCGCAAAATTAGGGATAGAATCTAAAATGATCGGAGGCAGACGAATCACAGATACCGAAGAGTTAAAGGTTATCACTATGGTTTACGGGGGCCTCGCCAATAAAAACATCGTGGCTCAATTACAGGCCAGGGGCACCAATGCAATTGGATTGAGTGGTGCCGATGGCAATACCATCAGGGCGGTAAAACGTCCCGTAAAAGAAATCGATTACGGATTTGCCGGCGATGTGGAAGAAGTGAATACCCTAGCGATATATCAGTTACTACAAGCGGAATTTACTCCTGTATTCTGCGCTATCACCCACGACATGCACGGACAATTATTAAATACTAATGCAGATACCATAGCCTCGGAAGTGGCTATTGGGATGAGTGATGCTTTTGAAACCACCCTGTACTACTGCTTCGAAAAAAAAGGCGTATTGCTAGATATTACAAACGAGGATTCCGTAGTAAAACACTTGGAACCAGGAAACTATCAAGAATTACTAGAAAAGAAAATCATAGCAGATGGCATGCTTCCTAAATTGGAAAATTGCTTTTATGCACTTCATAAAAACGTAGGCAAGGTCTGCATAGGGGATATTAGCATGTTAGCTCCCAAAGCCACCTTATATACTACCATTACCTTATAAATTACTATGGATCAAAAACAACGAACGGAAAAAGCCATTGAATTACTGCAGCAACTCATCAGTATACAGTCCTTTTCCTCTGAAGAAGATAAGACAGCAGACACCATTGAAAAGTGGCTCAGCAGCTTCAATATCCCTTTCAAGAGGGTGAAGAACAACGTATATGCGGTTAATAAACACTACGACGACAATAAGCCTAATCTGTTGTTGAATTCGCATCACGATACGGTAAAACCCAACTCAGCCTACACCAAGGACCCATACCTTCCGCATGTGGAGGATGGAAAATTATTTGGTCTTGGGAGTAACGATGCAGGAGGCTGCCTAGTGTCCCTCTTAGCTACTTTTACCCATTTCTATGAGGTAGAAAATTTAAGCCATAACATTATTATTGTGGCTTCCGCAGAGGAGGAAAGCTCTGGACCAAATGGACTTAATAGTATGTTGCCCCTGCTCCCCAAAATTGAGTTGGCCATTGTAGGGGAGCCTACACTAATGCAACTGGCCATTGCGGAAAAAGGTTTGGTAGTGTTTGATGGAAAGGTAAGTGGCACGCCTTCGCATGCAGCTCACCCCAATAACAACAACGCTATTTACAATACCATTGAAGTCCTTCAGTGGTTCAAAAACTATAGTTTCCCGAAAATTTCGGAGGTCTTGGGCGAGGTTAAACTTACGGTCACACAAATAAAGGCCGGCAATCAGCACAATGTAGTACCAGGCCATGTAGACTTGGTAATTGATGTGCGCGTAAACGACTGTTATAGCAATAAGGAGATTGCGGATATCCTGACCAAGGAAGCGCCTTGCGAAATGGTTCCACGTTCTTTGCGATTAAATTCGTCCTCCATAGACAAGGACCACCCTTTGATACAGTCGGGCTTAGCATTGGGAAGGGAAACTTATGGGTCTCCAACACTTTCGGATCAGGCCTGCTTATATTGCCAGTCCCTAAAATTGGGACCTGGGGATAGCACCCGCTCCCATTCTGCGGACGAATTTATCTATATTCGGGAAATAGAGGAGGGCATTGACCTGTATATAAAAATACTGGAAGGCTTTCTGTTGAATAAGTAGTAGACAATAGATTTTCATAAAGAATAAAATAGCTAGTACATTAAACCGTTTCCCGTGTTTTCGGGAAGGAAAAAAACATAGAAAATGAAACTTTGGGACAAAGGCTTTAGCACGGACAAAAAAATAGATCATTTTACAGTTGGGAACGATAGGGAATTAGACCTACTCCTAGCCAAATACGATGTAATTGCCTCCAAGGCGCATGCCAAGATGTTGGGGAAAATTGGGCTCCTTACTTCCAAGGAAACAAATGACTTGGTGAGGGAGCTAGATAATATCGCAAAAACAATTGAGAAAGGTAAATTTGTGATCGAAGACAGTTTTGAGGATATGCATTCTAAAATTGAGTATGTATTGACTGAGAAATTGGGCGATACTGGCAAGAAAATACATACCGCAAGGTCTAGGAACGATCAGGTTCTAGTAGCCATGCACCTCTACCTTAAAGCCGAACTTACTGAAATAAAGGGCGAGGTAAAGGTCCTTTTTGATTTGCTGTTAAATTTGGCTGATAAATACAAATCTGTACTCATACCGGGCTACACTCACTTACAGATTGCTATGCCCTCCTCTTTTGGACTGTGGTTTTCCGCCTATGCGGAGAGTTTGGTAGATGATCTATACTTTGTGGATGCTGCCTTTAAGGTGGCAGACCAGAATCCGTTGGGAAGTGCTGCAGGATATGGCAGTTCTTTTCCTATAGACCGTGATTTTACCACAGCGGAAATGGGCTTCGAAACTATGAAATACAATGTGGTGGCCGCCCAGATGGGACGCGGGAAGGTAGAAAAAGCAGCAGCATTCGGAATGAGTAATATTGCAGCGACTCTTTCTAAAATGGCCATGGATATCTGCCTATATATGAGCCAAAATTTTAATTTTATTTCCTTTCCAGACGAGCTTACCACAGGAAGCAGCATTATGCCGCACAAGAAAAATCCGGATGTTTTTGAACTCGTTCGTGGAAAGTGCAATAGACTACAGGCGGTACCCAACCAATTAATCCTTATCACCAACAACCTGCCTAGTGGGTATCACCGGGATCTACAATTAGTGAAAGAAGTAATTGTTCCCGCTATTCAGGACCTGAAAGCCTGTTTGGAAATACTCACCTTTAGCTTGCGGGAGATCCGTGTAAACGAAGCTATTTTGGAAGACCCCAAATACGATTATCTCTTCAGCGTGGATACGTTGAACGAATTGGTATTGAGTGGTGTGCCGTTTAGAGATGCCTATAAAAAGATGGGAAAAGAGATCAACGAAGGAACCTTTTCCCCAAAAAGGGATATAAAACACACGCATAAGGGAAGTTTAGGGAATTTGTGCTTGGCAGAGATCCGAAAGAAAATGGAGAAAATTGCTTAGTATCCTCAATTAGGAAAGCTTAAACCGCATCTTCAAGTGAAGCCGATGGCTATTGGAGCTCGAATAAAAAGTACTCCACTACCCCCACCAATTGGAGGGGGTAGTTAGTTATTAACACAATGCCTTTAAGTATTCCGTCAAGTATTTTTCTTTTTCTTTGGATTTGTACTGCACTATATAACGAGGATGGTCCAAAACCGTGATAGTATCAAATAATTTTTCCTTTTCATTGATAACCTTCAAATACTTTGCGTTTTTCTTACCTAAAACGATGCAATTTGTGGTGTCCATTCCCAACGCAATAAGTTTCTTTAAGCTCGATATTATAAAGGGCCTTGTTTGGTCAAACAATTGATTATAGTCGTAGTAATTACAGTTAACCCAATTTCCTTTGGCATTTTTTTCGATAAAACCAAGGGGAGACATTGAGTTTATAAAGTAATCCGCATAAAATTTCTCCACTCCCCCATAAGCTTCTATTACCTCATAAATAAAAACAGAGGAGGGCTCGTGGCTGATAACTGAGGCTATTCCTATATTACAGATATCGGTAAGTCTTTTGGTGTCGGTAAACGGGATCCCTGTCACCCCAGCACCCAATCTTCCCGGATTTATCCCTACAATTAGTTTCCTTTTATTGGTATCGTCATAGAATTTATGGTAGAAGGAATCCGTGATAGTAAGGATTTCTGTATTGTCCTTAAAAGGATTCATCACCTGTATCCCATTAAACAATTTCCTAGAAAAATTGAGGTCCTTATTAAACCTAATAATCCTTATTGCAAGTGTTTCGTTCATCCTCCCCTATCTATTTTTGGGTTATCCTGCATACAAACAAGATACCGAAAAAAAAATGAACTAAGTCAATTACCCCAAGGCATCGGACGGAAACTACCGATAACAGTTCTACACAAGCTTATACATGACAATACGATACTGGATGCCGCCAAAAGTAGGCTAACCACCCTTCTCTACTCGTGAGAGGGGTGGGAATGTAATTTATTTTATACTTTCTGACTTTGCTGGTGGTTATTCACTGCCCCATGGTGCAGCTGGGGTGCCTACTATCTTGGTGAGGTCAAATTTCACAGAGAAGAACCTGTCAGTCCCTATTCTGCGCAAGTTATAAGTAAAGGAAGTATCGTCCACGGTAAACCACCACACATTATTGGAAGCATGTTCCAATAAATTAGAAGTAAATTGGTCCGCTGGAAAAAACTGTATGTCGGCCAATCCGGTATTAGGACTACGTCCGCCGTATTGGGTAACGGTATCTTCAGAACCATCTTTTAGTCTATGATCGTGTTTAAGGAGAATTAAATTATCGTCTCCCCTAGTAAGTACCCAAGTTCTGGATTTGTCATCACCCACAAAAAAAGGTATTCTGATCTCGTTTTCGTCACAGGCACGAACGTGCATCAGTAATTTTTCGCCAGTAAAGCCATCTCCTTCTTTTCCTCCGGCAGTGATGACACCTTCATAGGACTTTCCGCAATGATTTTCTAAGGTATTCCAAAATTGTACCGACCCAGGCACTTCCTGCGCCATTATTTGAAGGGGTACTGCTAATAAAATAAAAAGGAGTTTTCTCATAGCCCGAATATATGTAATTATTTCTTGATGGCAATCACACAATGGATTCTGAAAAATAGGCCGTAGTCTTCCTGTTTATTGAAAAAATAAAGATCGGGAAACTAAAAAAAACCCACTAGGGATTATATCACCAATGGGTTTTTAGTTTTGTGGAAAGAAGAATATTACTTGATCATTCCAAGGTTAATTACCTCCTGATCAGTAAGGTAACGCCAATGTCCACGCGGCAAGTCCTTTTTGGTGAGTCCGGCATAAACCACTCTATCCAATTTGACCACCTCATATTCCAATTCTTCAAAAATACGTTGTACAATCTTATTACGGGTACTTCTCAACTCTATTCCAACTTCCCTTTTTGGGGCATTGTCTATAAAACTAACATCATCTACCCGAACCACACTCTCTTCTATCTGTATACCATCCTTAATTTTCTGAAGATCTTCTCCCCTAAGATTCTTATTGAGCTCTACATGATAAATTTTCCTAACTCCATTTTTTGGTTTGGCAAGGCGTTTAGACATTTCCCCGTCATTGGTAAACAACAACAGTCCCGTAGCGGTCTTATCCATTTTCCCTATAGGAAGTAGCTTGGATTTAGAGGCATGAGTAATTAATGAGGAAACGGTTCTCCTCCCGTGTTCATCCTTTGCCGAAGTCACAAAATCCTTTGGTTTGTTTAGGAGTACATATTCCTTTTTCTCAGGATTTAACAAGCGTCCATCAAACTTTACCTCGTCGGTAAGTTTTACTTTGTACCCCATTTCTGTGATAGGCTTGCCGTTTACTGTAATATTACCAGCGGAAATATAGATATCGGCATCCCTTCGTGAACATACTCCAGAATTGGCCACATATCGATTCAACCTCATAACATTGGGATCGGAGGCTGGCTTTGCATCGTTATTTTTCTTTAGTGGCGCATTTCCTCTGGAGAAACTTTTCTTACGAAAATTACCTCCCTGCCTTCCAGACGCCTTTTTATCGTCATTTGAATCTGACCTACTCATATGTAATTTATTTGATGCAAAGGTAATAAAGGAAATTGGATGATTGTGCGAATCGTACCGTAATTCGGCATTAGCGTAGAATTCTATTTAAAACGAGGTCTATATCGATCAACAAAATACTGAAAACTCCAGCAATTATGATCAATTTAAGGATGATATGCAGCCAAACATAATGTTTTTTATTATTTGCCTTGATCAACAAAATCAGAAATCCGATCTGAAAAAAGATACTTGCAATAAAATAAATATACATATAACCCACATCAAAATATTCGATCAACAGGAGTGATGGCACCAAAGTAAGCACAATAAGGATGGTGATGCAAATTTTAGAAAAGGTCACTCCGTACAAAATGGGAATGGTCTTATAGTTTTGGACCAGATCCCCAGCTATATTCTCCAAATCCTTAATCATTTCACGGGCCAAAATCAATAAGAACAGAAATAGCGCATGTACAAAGATCCCGATCTCAAAATTTTTATAATATACAAAAACAGCGAAAAATGGGGCAATTGCTAAAGAAGCAGAAACAAAATTCCCTAAGAAAGGCAACTTTTTTAGTTTGTGGGAATAGAACCAAATTCCGAAAATATAAGCAGAGAAAAACAATACTGCTTTAAAGGACACGTAGCTCGCCAAAAAAACGGAGATAAAATTCAGCACAAAATAGGTGGAGAGTTTGGTTCGCTGGCTCACCAATCGATCTAACATACTCTTCCTTGGCTTATTGATCAAGTCCTTTTCCGCATCGTAGAAATTGTTGATGATATAACCGCCAGCAATCACCAGCGCGGAAACAACTACAATAACAAAGAGATTTAAATCCAAAACCACTTCCCTAAGAGGTAGATTGGGCGCAAGAATATAAATGGAGGCCAAGTATTGGGCCAGAACAATCATTAGGATATTGTAACCTCGAATAACGGAAAACAAGCTCAGAACCTTTAAAAGCAAGAGCTTATTTTTTCTACTAAGCATATCTTGGAGTCTTAGAAGTTATAAACTACTTCTAAATTATAGTCTTTTAATATTTTTCTGGTTTTTTGGATATCCTCTGTGAAACCCAATATATAGCCACCACCACCAGAACCACATAATTTTAGGTAATAATCATTGCTCTCTAACCCTTGTTTCCAAAGTTTATGGAATTCTACGGGGATCATAGGCTTAAAATTATCTAGGACTACATTGGATAATTGCTTTAAGTTTCCGAAGAGCGATTTAATATTGCCAGTAATAAAATCCTCTACACAGGCATCGGTATGTTTTATAAACTGGTCTTTTAACATGGACCTAAACCCTTCATGCTTCATTTGCTCCATAAACAAATGTACCATTGGAGCAGTCTCACCAATGCTACCACTATCCAATAAAAAAACAGCTCCCTTCCCATCAAAATTTTGCGAAGGAATACTGGTAGACTCTATATTATCTCTAGAATTTATTAAAATCGGAAGGCTTAAATAACTATTTAAAGGATCTAGACCAGAAGAATTCCCATGATAAAAAGATTCCATTTTACTGAAAATGGACTTCAATTTCAATAGTTTTTCCCGGGTAAGATTTTCTAATACCGTAATTTTATCTAGACCGTATTTATCGTAGATAGCGGCTACTAAGGCACCACTACTACCCACGCCATATCCTTGAGGGATAGAACTATCAAAATACATGCCCGTGGCAAGGTCATTCTTTAAAGCCTCCAAGTTAAAACGTACCAAAGAGGTATTCTCTTGCTGCACCTGCTCCAAATATTCCGCAAACTCTTTAAGACTGGCATTGGATTTCTTAGCCTGCTCAGAATCTTTATCCGGTGATTTTAGGGCACCTTTAAAAAAATTATAAGGTATGGAGAGTCCTTTGGAATCCTTAATGATTCCATACTCCCCAAAAAGTAGAATTTTAGAATAAAATAGCGGTCCTTTCATTTTATTAAGTTACTAATAAATTTATAATCATGAATAAAAAATAAATACCGCAAAATTGGCGCTCAGGTAATTTCACTTTCCCAACCAACCTCTACACTATGGTTTAATTTTTTATCTTCCTTCAAAACGCAACAGCACCATCCCCAATTTGATCGCAAATATACTGCTGGTTTTCACAATACGCAACCAACTCATCCTTAATAAATTGCAAAATCAATTCTTTTTCAGATGCCGGATACAACACATGTACATTGGCCCCAGCGTCTAAAGTAAAGCAGATGTGCAATTTACTAGTAGCCCTAAATTCCCAAATCTTATTGATAATTTGTAAAGTATTCGGTTTCATCAACATAAAATACGGTAAACTACTCATCATCATGGCATGAAGGGTAAGTGCCTCGCTCTCCACAATTTTTACGAAATTGGTAAGATCACCATCAGCGAGGACCTTTTGTAATTCGGTTAAGTTATCATGCGCTTGCTCAAATCGTCTCTCTGCAAAGGGGTGGTTGTGCATTAAATTATGCCCAACAGTACTACTAACCTGTTTTTGCCCCTTATCTACCAAAAGGATGGTGTCCTGAAAACCTTCAAATACCTGGTGCACCTTATAGGGATATTCAATGGCATAAAAGTCCGAGCTACCCTCTGTATTCTGGTGCTGACCCCATTGCATTAAAGGCCCTTTTATACTTCTGGAAGCACTTCCGGAACCCAATCTAGCCAAAAAAGAGGCCTTTGTATTAAAAAACGCCACCTCCATATCTGGATTTAACTGCTTTTCAATATGCATTAAGCAAAGTGCTAGAGCAGACATACCACTAGCCGAAGAGGCAATCCCGCTGCTGTGGGGAAAAGAATTAGAAGTTTCTATAACAAAATGATAGGACTTTAAAAATGGCAAATAAGGTGCTACTCGAGTCAAAAAGGTTTGAATCTTGGGCTTAAAATCGGGCTTGGGCTTCCCACCAAAAAACAGCTCAAAGGAAAAATCTTCACTTGGCACATCTAACTTAGTGTATTTAAGGCTTGTTGTTGTGGCACAGGAGTCCAAAGTAAAACTGATGGAAGGATTGGCTGGCACCTGATTTTCCTTTTTTCCCCAATATTTTATCAAAGCAATATTACTGGGAGATTTATAAGTTACCATTCCATCTACTACGGGGCTTGTACAGTTCACCGGAATAAAGTTTTTTTCCATCATAATCCTTACAATTTGCACAAAGATAGTTTTTAAGGCGTTTTGCCCTAGTTGCTGTTAAAATAAATTCCTAATTTAGAGGAATAACCACCACCTTTTGAAAAAACAATATACCTATATCGGAATCTCGGTAGCGATCTGCCTCTTGGTTGGATTCTTATCTAGTTTTGCAACGCAAAGCTCGGTAAACGATTGGTATTTACAGCTAAACAAACCCTGGTTTAATCCCCCTAGTTGGATTTTCGCTCCGGTGTGGACCCTTCTTTATATTTTAATAGGCATTGCCGCAGGAAGGGTATGGGCGAAAGGGTTTTATCATATTTGGGTGAAAACGGCCCTATACCATTTTGGGATACAATTGTTGTTTAATGCCTTATGGAGTATTGTTTTTTTCGGTTTCAAAAACACCTTTGGAGCGTTACTGATTATCCTTACCTTATTAGTATTGTTGATCTTCACCATAAAATGGTTTAGAGTGGTAGATAAAATCGCAGCTTATCTCCTAATCCCTTATCTACTTTGGGTCTGTTTTGCCATTGTTCTCAACTTTAAAATTTGGGAGTTAAACTGAACCAGACTGCAGTTTGACGCTTAATTTTATGTTGGGCGTTCCCCTATCGGGTCGCTCTTTCCGCTATATCTTTTTTGGCGCTTCCCTTGCACTTTTTTGTTTGCTTTTAGATAATACCAGCAAAACCTACAAGGTTTCGGAAACCTTGTAGGACATCGCTAAAAATGATAAAATCCAAAAAAGGATACCGCTACAATAGCTAACGCAAAGATCAGTTAGTAGTTATTAAAATTAGTGTGAAGTATAACCTAATTAGAAGTGAGATTTATGGTATTCGCAATCAATTGGGCATGTCCGAAAACAAGAACCTATATACTTTCAACAAATATTTAGTTGGAGATAGGCCAAAAATAATCAAGATAAAAACGGAACATCCACCTTTACTATTATGACCACAGGAATACTATAATAGTAAAAATTTACTCTTGTATAAATAAAGCCATAAAGGTACATTCCCAATGGCAATCCCACCCTTTTCAATTAAGAAAACAGCTATTACCTGAATATCTCAATAGTATTTTTGACTATGCCCATTCCTAATATTGTAAAGACATTTAAAATAAATCCACTTATTTCACTATCTTAATCGCTATTTTAAATAAGAAAACCCCAATGGCAGATTACATTTTGGCTTTAGATCAGGGTACTACCAGTTCCCGTGCGGTTGTTATCGACAAGAAGGGCAACATTGTTTCGGTTGCACAAAAAGAATTTACGCAATATTTTCCGAAACCCGGGTGGGTAGAGCACGATCCCTTGGAAATATGGTCCTCCCAAGCAGGAATGGCCGCGGAAGCCACTTCCAAGAAAGGCATTTACGGTTCGGATATTGCCGCAATAGGCATCACCAACCAACGAGAAACCGTAGTGGTTTGGGACAAAAACAATGGTCAGCCTGTATACAATGCCATCGTTTGGCAAGATAAACGGACCTCCGACTATTGCGACCAGTTAAAAAAACAGGGAAAGTCGCAACTGATCCGTGAAAAAACAGGATTGGTTATAGATTCCTATTTTTCGGGTACCAAGGTAAAGTGGATATTAGACAATGTGGAAGGCGCAAGAGAAAAGGCCGAAGCAGGGGACCTATTATTAGGAACCATAGATTCTTGGCTCATTTGGAATATGACCAAAGGGGAATTACATATCACCGATGTCACCAATGCATCCAGAACCTTACTCTTTAATATTAACACCTTGGAATGGGACCAAGAACTCTTGGACCTGTTCTCCATTCCAAAATCCATGCTGCCACAGGTAAAGGAATCCAGTGAAGTATACGGTCATACCAATCCCAATTTTTTTGCTTCCAAAATTCCAATTGCAGGAATAGCAGGGGATCAGCAGGCAGCCTTATTCGGACAAATGTGCACCAAACCTGGAATGGTAAAAAACACCTATGGTACGGGTTGCTTTATGCTGATGAACATAGGGGAAAAACCTATTGTTTCCGAAAACAATCTCCTCACCACCATTGCTTGGAAAATTAACGGAAAGACGCAGTATGCACTGGAAGGAAGTATTTTCATTGCCGGTGCCGTGGTACAATGGCTAAGGGATGGTATAAAAATCATAAAGAAATCATCGGATATAGAAGCCTTGGCAGCTACTGTAAAAAGTACTGAAGGCGTTTATTTTGTTCCCGCATTTGCAGGTTTGGGAGCACCATACTGGGACCAGCATGCCCAAGGCACCATCTTTGGCCTTACCCGTGGTAGTACCGATGCGCATATAGCCAGAGCGGCGATAGAGTCCATCGCCTTTCAGACTATGGATGTACTAAAGGCCATGGAGGCCGATTCCAATATAAAGATCAAGGAACTTCGAGTAGATGGTGGGGCCACCGTAAATGATATGCTGATGCAATTTCAGTCCGATGTCCTAAATACAGCTACTGTACGTCCAAAAGTGATAGAAACCACCGTTATGGGGGCCGCATATTTGGCGGGATTGGCAGTGGGCTTTTGGGATAGTCTAGAAGAAATCCAAGAAATATGGCAGACCGATGCCAATTTTACGCCCAGCACCGAACGAAAAGAAATTGAAGCCAACATTAAAGGCTGGTATAGGGCTGTTAAGGCTTTGCAATATTGGTCAGATCAAAATTCTTAAATAAATAATCCTACTAAATATGACTCCATTTATTGCCGAAATAATCGGCACCTTCTTTCTTATTCTCCTCGGTGGCGGCGTTGTTGCCAATGTTGTCCTGGAAAAAACAAAATCCAATGACCTTGGGTGGATGGTAATCACCACCGCTTGGGGCCTGGCAGTTTTCGTGGGAGTAGTAGTAGCTGCCCCATATAGCGGCGCCCACCTTAACCCTGCGGTAAGCATTGGCTTGGCAGTAGCAGGCAAATTTAGTTGGGCCTTGGTGCCCTCCTATGTATTGGCCCAATTTATTGGAGCCATGCTGGGTGCCTTAATGGTGTGGTTAGTATATATTGATCATTTTAATGCAACTGAGAATAAAGAGCTAAAAAGGGTGGTGTTTTGTACCGCACCTGCAATCAGAAATCCCATATCCAACTTCTTTAGCGAGGTGGTCGGCACCTTTGCCCTGGTATTTGTAGTGCTCTATTTTACCGATGCCACCATTACAGATTCGGGGACCGCTATAGGACTGGGTTCTTTGGGCGCCCTCCCCGTAGCGTTTCTAGTATGGTCCATAGGACTTTCGCTTGGCGGGACCACAGGTTATGCCATAAATCCGGCCAGAGATCTGGGACCAAGGATAATACATGCAATTATTCCCTTAAAAAATAAGGCAGGTAACGATTGGGGCTACTCTTGGATTCCGGTAGTAGGTCCTATCCTAGGTGCTACACTTGCAGGATTATTGATGTTGGTGTTACACTAGGATTCCCCGTTCCTTACAATTCCTCGGGCGGCTATATAGGCGCCCGTCCAGGCATTTTGAAAGTTAAATCCCCCGGTAATAGCATCTACATTGATGATTTCCCCTGCAAAATACAGGTTGGGAACTAATTTGCTTTCATAGGTTTTGAAATTAATTTCTTTAAGGTCAATCCCACCTGCGGTAACAAATTCTTCCTTAAAAGTACTTTTTCCAGTCACTTGAAATTGAGAGTCCGTCAGTTGCATTGCTAAATTCTGTAACTGGGTTTTGGAAATATCGGCCCATTTATCGGTCTCTGTGATTTCAGAGGCTTTTACCAAACTGACCCACAATCTTTTGGGAAGATCAAAAGATTTGGTCCGCAGCACTGTTTTTTTTCCTTCTATTTCCTTTATTTTTTGAAGCTCACCCAGTACTGCCCCTTCGTGATAATCGGGCAGCCAATTTACCCGTATGGGAAATCTGTAGTTTAGTTCGTTTAAAAACAAAGCACCCCATGCCGATAGCCTTAAGATCCCAGGTCCGCTCATTCCCCAATGGGTAATTAGAAGGGGTCCTTCGGACTCTAGATCGGAAAGCTGTATCCCATATTTTTTTAGGGCGGCATTAAATCTTCCTATATGGGCCTGCCCAGGAACGATATTTATTCTAGCCTTAGTACTCACCCCCGGGATTCCGGAAATTCTATCGTCTTTAATATTAAAGGTAAACAAGGATGGCACCGGAGGTACTATAGTATGACCCATTGCCTCTAGCATACCCCAGATTTTAGGGTTGCTTCCCGTGCTAACCAAAAGTTTTTTAGTGCGGTAGGTATTTCGTATGGTTTGTATGCTCCAATACGCTGAATCTTCCCTATCATCCTCCAACACCTTGGTTATTCCGGTTACCGAACTATTCCTAAATACTTTAACACCCAATCTATCGGTTTCGTTTACCAGACAATCTATTATGGTTTGGGAAGAATTGCTGGTGGGAAACATGCGCCCGTCTGGTTCTATCTTTAATGAAATACCCCTTTCCTCAAAAAAAGCAACGGTATCCCCACTACAATAGGAATGAAAGGGACCCAACAATTCCTTTTCGCCACGGGGATAATTCTTTACAAGTTCCTTGGGATCAAATTCAGCGTGGGTAACATTACAACGTCCGCCACCGGAAACCTTAACTTTCCCCAAAACCTCTTTGCCCCTCTCCATGATGGCCACTTTAAGTTCGGGATCCGATTCTGCAATATGGATAGCGGCATAAAACCCAGCGGCCCCTCCTCCTAGTATAAGTACGTCGTACATTAATCTATTCGTTCGGGATAATTGGTGATAATGCCATCTACGCCCATTTGTTTCATGGATTTTATGTCCTCAACTTCATTTACAGTATAAGGATACACTTTAAAGCCTTCTTTTTGAATTTTATCTACATTCTCTAAGGTAAGGGTCTTATAATATGGATTGATCGCCAGGGCATTTAATTCCTCCCCTATGGCAATAGCTTGTAAAGGGTCTTTGTCCGTCAATATAGCAATTCTTATCTGCGGATTTAATGCTCTCATCCTTTTTAGTTCTTCCCATTTAAAACTCGAAATTAAAAATTTATCAAGAGGCCAACCCTTTTCCCTTACGTAATAGTTGATTATAAAATTCACCCTATCGGCTGTATTGCTCCCCTTCAGCTCTATATTTAAATGGGCCTTTTTATCCATTAAATTAATGACCTCCTGTAAGGTGGGGATTTTATGCCCACCTTCTAAAGTCAAATTCTGAAGGTCATCATAATTATAGGCTTCTATTTTGCCGGTTCCATCGGTGAGCCTTTCCAAACTCACATCGTGGAACACCACAATTTCCCCACTTCTAATTTTAAAGACGTCAATTTCGATCATGTCTACCCCTAGATCCAACGCTTTTTGAACCGATGCCAAGGTGTTTTCGGTCTCGTGCCCCATGGCACCCCTATGACCTATGACCAAAGGTTTATTCATATTCACACAGCTTGAGATTAGTAATACGACGAAGAAAAATCCAAATTTTGATAACGATTTCATATATACGGTTCAATTAATTCCTTTCAAACTTAAAATTAGGGATTCTAAAGGTTGTAAATCTATTCTCACTTCCCCAATGCCATTGTGGACCTTCAACGTTTTCTCCGTTGCCGGTATCAATTGGTCCTGCAGTTTATAACTCCCATTTTGCAGCCCCCATTCCTCAATTATTTCTTCGGGGAGCTTTAGTTCAAATCCGAAGCCATCATGAGCATCAAAATTAGCGATAATTATTAGTTTTTCATTTTCCGACCATCGTACAAAGGACAATACCCTATAATTATAATATTCCGTATGGTCCCTATTGTAAAAATGAATATCTCTATAAGCTCCCATTAACGCACTACTGTTAATGGTAAAGTTGAGCAGGCTTTTATAAAATCCTCTAAGGTCTTTTTCCTGAGGAGATAATTTTCCACCGTCAAATTTCTTATTGTTTACCCAGCGTTGCAAATGAGGCACCCCTATATAATCGAAAATGGAAGTGCGTCCCGGAGATCCAAATCCCGGATTTTCAGCGGCCGGCTCCCCAACCTCCTGACCAAAGTAGATCATAGTTGGTGAAGTGCTAATAGTAGCCGAGACTACCATCCCGGGTTTTGCCTGTTCGGCATTACCGAGAAACTCTGAGCTAGGGATACGCACCTCATCATGGTTCTCCAAAAAATGGAGCATATGGTGCTCAATATCAAACAAACCCCCTTGTACTAAAGGGATATGGTCTGTCCAACCGTGACCTTGCATAATAGGTATTAGGCCATCGTAAAACTCTACCTTATCATACAGGTAATCCATTTTCCCCTTAAAAATATAATCTCGATATAGGCTTGGCTGATATACCTCTGCCAATAAAAAGGCGTCGGGGTTTTCCATTTTTATGGTCGAATTTAAAAAGCTCCAAAACTCCACGGGAACCATTTCGGCCATATCGTACCGAAATCCATCAACCCCTAATTGTAGCCAATAAAGAGCGATATCCCTGAATTTTATCCAAGAATCGGGCACTTCCTTATCGGACCAAAAAACAACATGTTCGGAATAATCCTTTTGATCAAAATGTTCTGGAAGGGAATCAAAATCCCTAGCACCATCCGGACGCACACCATAATTTATCTTTACCGTCTCGTACCAGTCATTAAAATCTGGCTGGGATAAGCTAGACCCATTACCGGTCCATTTTGCGGGGGCTTCCACAAATTTATCCACGCCCATATCATATTTCTCCCCACCCAAGGGCAGATATCCATGACGCCATTCCGGTACTTTAAATACCTCTAGTGGATTGTAATAAAAATTATTGTTCTTATCGTAGACCACATTTTTAGTGTCATTGGCCCCAAAGTCCGACACTCCTTTTGGGTTATTCTTGCCTTCGTATTTTCTTGCGACATGGTTGGGCACCAAATCTATAATCACCTTTAAACCTGCAGCATGACTCCTTTTCACCAAGGCCTTAAACTCTGCCATTCTTTTGTTGGGATTTTTGGCCAGATCCGGATTTACACTGTAGTAGTCCTTTACGGCATATGGCGATCCTGCCCTTCCTTTCACTATATCTGGATCGTCATTAGAGATGCCGAAGCTCGTATAATCGCCAATCAATGCATGATGGGGAATACCCGTATACCAGATATGGGTAACCCCCAAATCCCTAATTTCCTGCAATGCTTTTTTTGAGAAATCGGCCATTTTACCCACACCATTTTCGTCAATGGTACCCCAGGGTTTATTGGTAGTATTGGTATTCCCGAACAATCTGGTAAACACCTGGTATACCACCGTTTTCCTCCCATGCGAATCTTGGGTAGCATCTCTTTCGTTATCCTTGGTTTGGGCCATAAAATAATTTTATAATGATAATTCACCTGAAGGAACTTAAACAACTTTCGCTGGTCCGTACAGGTTATTTTAAAATAAACGGACTACATGGACGGTCTATGGATACAAGGTAATAACACCCCTAATTAACCGCTCCGATAAGCATATCTAAAAAGGCGGTATCCATTTCCTCAAAATTTCCAAAAACGTGTTTAGCGCTCGATAAGGTTTTGGCATCTCCTATTCCAATGCTTACCATATGGGCTTTATTAGCTGCCTCTATTCCTGCAATTGCATCTTCAAAAACCACACAATTTTGAGTTGGAACCCCTAGCTTTTTTGCAGCTATCAAAAAGACTTCAGGATCTGGTTTGGCCTTGGTGACGTGGTTTCCATCTACCACAACATCAAAATAATCTGTAAGTCCAACTTTTTCCAATATGGGAATTGCATTTTTACTAGCAGATCCCAAAGCAATAGGCATGCCTTTGGATTTTAGATAGGATAATACTTTGTCCACATCGGGCAAGATTTCCGAACGATCCATCTTTTCAATATAAGTAAGGTAGTCTTCATTCTTTTCTATCATCCATCGATCAAATTGTTCCGTTGTTGCCGTAATTCCACCAATATTCAACAGGATTTCCAGACATTTTTTTCGACTTACTCCTTTAAACATTTCATTTTGCGCTACGGTGAATTCAAATCCCAATTCATTGGCCAATTTTCTCCAGGCCAAATAATGGTATTTGGCGGTATCGACTATCACCCCGTCCAAATCGAAGATAAATCCGGTTTTTTTCATTCCCACTTAAGATTTATGGTTTCTGGTAGACCCACGCTCTATGAGGGTAGGCTCCAATATTCTGGTGACATAGATTTCTTCTTCCTCCACCTCTACCTCTATTTCTATTTTTTCGATAAGCATCTGCGCAGCAATTTCACCCATCAGTTCTCCATGCTGAGCAACAGCAGTAAGTCCAGGACTAGCGTATTTGGATAAAATCCCATCAGTAAATCCTATAAAGGAAATATCTTCCGGAATCCGTAATCCAATGGTTTGGACAAAACGCATACTCGCTATCCCAAATATTTCATTTACGCTAAGAACGGCATCTACCTGGGTGGTATTAAAAAAGTCCTCAATGGCTTTTTCATCTATTTCCATAGTAGGAAATTTAAGGATAAGTCGCTCGTCATAAGTCATATTATTATCCAACAATGCCTGCTTATAGCCAGCAGTACGATCCCTACTAACACTAAAACGTTCATCGGTGGTAATCATGGCAATTTTAGTCCTTCCGTCCTTTATAAATTTTGTCACTGCCTGGTAAGCTCCTTCCCGATCATTAATAACCACTTTATCACAATTGATCTCATTAGTTACCCGATCAAAAAGCACCAAGGGAATTCCCTGCTCCGTAACTTCTTTTAAGTGATTGTAATCTCCCTTTAATTGGGTGCCAGCAGAAAGGGCCATAATAAAGCCATCGATACTCCCATTTGCCAACAGCTCCATATTGATGACTTCCTTGTCAAATGATTCATCCGATAGACATACAATAACATTGTATCCCTGAGTAATTGCATAATTTTCTATCCCCCGTAAAACGGTGGTAAAAAAGTGGTGTACAATATCGGGGATTATAACGCCTATATTTTTAGTTCTTTTATTCTTTAAACTAACGGCAATATTATTGGGTTTATAGTTGTGCAATTTGGCATAAACCTGAATCTTTTCCTTGGTATCCGCCCCAATTTCCACACTGTTTTTCAACGCTTTGGATACCGTAGAAATAGAAACTCCCAATTCCCTCGCAATGTGTTTCAGCGTAATTTTTTTTTTCAAAACCTTGTTTTTTCCTAATTATGCGTAATAAGTATGAAAGATAATACTAAAAAGTAAAATTATGCAATTAGCGTTTAAATGATGGTGTAAAAAAGATAAGATTGGCGTAGCAAAAAAAATATCATTCAAGGTGAATATGATACATGTCTAAAAATAGATTACATTTATATACTTAATATGAGTGATTCTAACTTTAATTGCGATAATCAGCATTATCTACTAAAACTTTAGTATATTAATATCATAAAATTAAAAAAACCTACTTATCACTGATTAATTTTCGTTTAAAGCGCTAGCTACAAACGAAAAATATTAACATTTTTTTAATATTTAAATTAATTCAACTAATACCGAAAATTTATGAAAATCAAATTTCTTAAGACAGGCTTTATGCTGTTTGGAACATTTCTATGTTTCGGAATAGCATTGGCACAAGAGGTATCAGGTACGGTATCTGATGCCACTGGACCCTTACCCGGTGCAAGTGTAGTGGTAAAAGGAACCACTACTGGTGCGCAAACGGATTTTGACGGAAACTACACTATTAGCGGTGTAGAAGCAGACGCTATCCTTGTTTTTAGTTATATAGGATACCTATCCAAAGAGATTCCTGTATCCGGGCAAACTACTATAGATGTGGTTTTATCCGAAGATGCACAAGCGTTGGATGAAGTTGTGGTTACCGGATATGGCTCCCAGACCAGAAAGGAAATTACTTCCGCGGTAACAGTGGTTAATAGTGAAGATTTTAACCAAGGAACGGTAAACGATGCCTCTCAGTTATTGCAAGGTAAGGTTGCTGGTCTTAGTATATACAATAAAGGGGGAAATCCCAATGAAGATGCTGTAATTAGGCTTCGGGGCATTTCTTCTGTAGGAGCCAACTCCTCTCCACTTATTGTGATAGATGGAGTAGTAGGGGCCTCCCTGAACAACGTGGATCCAAATGACATTGAAAGCATCAACGTTTTAAAAGACGGATCGGCCGCCGCTATCTATGGAACAAGGGGTTCCAGTGGGGTCATCTTGGTGACTACAAAAAGAGGTTCACCAGGCGGAGTTAGTGTAGATTATAATGGATCCCTTGCCGTATCTACCATGGCAAACCATGTAGATGTTATGTCCGCTGAAGAATTTGTAAGCTCGGGCGGTGTGGATCTTGGAAGTAGAAATGATTGGTTAGACCTGGTAACCATAGATGGTACTACCAAGGTAAACAATGTTTCTATTTCAGGTGGTGATGGAAAGACCAACTATAGGTTTTCTGGAAATTTCAGGGATTCACAAGGGATTTTGCGAGAATCTGGATTTAAGCAATTTAATACTAGAGCAAGTGTCTCAGCCCTCACATTTAACGACAAATTAAAAATTGATTTCAATATTTCCTTTACCAATAGGAAAAGTGAGTTTAGCTATGAGGAAGCTTTGCGTTATGCGTTGTTGTACAATCCAACAGCCCCGGTTTTTGGGAAAGATTCTCCCTTTCAATTTGATTCACCAACTTTTGGCGGGTATTTTGAAACATTGGGACTCTTCGATAGTTTTAATCCGGTATCCATTGTAAATCAAAATACGAATACAGGGGACAAAAATGAATTTACCTATAGTGCTAACTTCAATTACGATATCTTGGATAATTGGGAATTGAACGCCCTTATTTCCCAACAGACCAATAAACTTACCAATCAGGACTATTATAGGACTACTTCTCATTTTAGAGGTAATGCTACTAGCCCTAACCGAAAAGGTAGAGCTAGACTTTATACTGAGAACAGGGATTTTAAATTATTTGAACTATACAGTACGTTTAATCAAAATGTTGGCCTGATAGATTTTGCGGTTACGGGAGGATACTCTTGGCAACAGCAGAACCAGTACAACTACTTTCTGGAAATGGGCGATTTCCCGAATAACGATATAGAATACATCAATGCCCTGGAATGGTCACAGGATTTAGCCAATGCGGGTTTCATAGACGCCAATAGCAACGCTTCTCCGGACGATCGTATTATTGCTTTCTTTGGAAGGGTAAGCGCTACATTCGACAATGCTATTTTCTTTAATGCCTCCTTAAGACGGGAAGGCTCCACCAAATTCGGTGAAAACAATCGATGGGCCAACTTTCCTGCAGTAGGAATCGGTGCTGATCTAAACCATTACTTGGAACTCGATAACATTGATCTATTAAAAGTTAGGGTAGGTTACGGGGTAACCGGTGCGCTACCATCCTCAAATGGACTGTCTAGGGCTTTGTATACACCAGCAGATGGCAAGTTAAGCAGCAATCAGAGTACAGACGCTAACCCAAACCTTAAGTGGGAGGAGAAAGCGGAAACCAACTTTGGAATCGAATTTAAAATGGACAGATTGTCTACTACCCTAGACATCTATTCTAGGGATGTAAGTGATTTTATTCTTGAAAGAGATGTGGACGTAACCATCTACCCTACTGGTAGACGGGTAGAAAATGCGGGAAAACTGCGCTCAAGCGGTTTTGAAATTGCAATAAATTATGATCTACTACGCAATGAGAACTTTAAATATAATACTGGGGTCATCATATCACGAAACAAGACAAAACTTAAGGAATACCTTACTCCACAAGAGATGAGAGGATCTTTAGGTGCTCCTGGCCAAAATGATACCGATATGATCCGTATTAAGGAAGGAGAAGAAATAGGACAAATTTGGGGGCCCGTATTTAGCGGGGAAGTAGTAGATGGAAGTCAACAATTTGTAGACATTAACAATGACGGCCAATTACTTACCAACCAAAACAACGCCTTGGACCCAGATGGGGATTTTAAAGTATTAGGAAAAGGAACCCCCGATTTTGAATTGGGATGGACCAACCAATTGCGATATGGTAACTGGGATTTGAATGCCTTCTTCAGAGGTGCCTTCGGACATAGTCTAATAAACACCTATAGGGCGTTTTACGAGCCACGTGTAGGAAGCCAAGGTTCTTATAACTTTGTAAATACCGAATTGGCCAATCCAGAAATCACCAACGCAAAATTTAGTTCCCTATACGTGGAAAAAGCAGATTTCTTTAAACTGGACAACCTTTCCTTGGGCTACACCTTTAAACTTAAAGAAAACGACTACATTAAAGGCGTTCGGGTTACCGCTAGCGGACAAAACTTGTTTACGATAACCAACTACACTGGTTCCGATCCAGAACCAGCTTTACAGGATGCGGGTACCATTGATAATGGAGGCTTCCCAGGAACAACCTATGACCCCCTAATTCCAGGTATTGATCGTAGAAATAACTATTTTTCCTCCCGAACCTATACGTTAGGACTGAACATAAACTTTTAAAAGACTCACAATGAAAAATATCCATAAAGCAATATTCCTATGTGGCGGTCTCCTATTATGGTCCTGTACGGACCTAGAAGAAAATCTAGTCGGAGAAATTGACCGCCCCGTTAGTATAGACGAACCTAGCACTACTTTTGATGGTGGTGGTAATGGCGGCAACGACGCCCTTAGTGTGGCCTACAGTAAATTGAGAGACGGTAGTGCCTCTAGTGGTGGTTATTGGGCTATCCAGTCCGTTTCCTCTGATGAAATGGCCGTAACCCAAAAAGGGGGAGATTGGTACGATGGAGGTATCTGGATAGATATGCACCGGCATACCTTTGGTCCATCAAACGGACCTATCAATGACTCATGGACACAACAATATGGAGCCATTGCTGCCTGTAACGATTTATTGAAGACCAGCTTGGACGACAATCAGACAGCACAGATAAAAGTACTAAGAGCATTCTTCTATTACAGATTATTAGATACCTATGGCAGGGTAAAACTTGTCACCACGCCAGGCCAGGATGCACCACAATCCACCCGAGCCCAAGTATTTACCTTTGTAGAGAATGAGTTGTTAAACGCATTGGGTGTTTCTTCGGTAAGTGCCTCCATGGACCTCAGTAATAGTCCATTGACTACTGACGTAAATCCATATCGCGTAAACCAATATGCCGCATTGGGTATTTTGGCAAAATTGTATCTAAATGCGGAAGTTTATACTGGCACACCAAGATATACAGAAGCTGCTGACGCGGCCTCTTATGTCATTGACAATTCTGGATATGTGCTTTGCGGTGTTGGCTGTAGCGTTCCCAATCCTGGCAAAAGACCTGTGGTTGATTCCGATCCAGATAACTTGGAAGGCTATGCCGCAGTATTTGCCCCAAACAACCAAAACAACCCAGAAATTATCTGGTCCATTGCTTACGATGGAGTTACTGGTGGAGGCATGAATTTTGCCCATATGTCTTTGCACTATTCCAGTCAGTTTACATGGAATTTGGTGTCACAGCCATGGAACGGATACTCGGCCCTAGAAGACTTTTACAACTCTTATGAAGACAATGATGCTAGAAAGAAAGCCAACTTTATAGTAGGTCCACAATATGATTACAATGGTTCGGCAATCTTAGATTACGCTGCTACCGACGGACAATTAGAACTGAACTACACCCCAGAGATCAACGAATTGGAACCTAACGCATCCCGTAAGGGAGGTGCTAGATTAGGGAAGTTTAGCTTTAGGCTCTTTGGTAGGGACGATCAGGATAATGACATGCCTATTGTACGACTCGGAGACCTGTATTTGATCCGTGCCGAAGGCAGGGCAAGAGCGGTAAATAACTGGTCCTTAGCTGAAGCTGATGTAAATACAATTAGGACAAGGGCGGGACTAGCTCCTCTTGCAGGATTAAATGCTGACACCTTTTTGGCAGAACGCGGGCGCGAAATGTTTATGGAGGTGACCCGTAGACAAGATTTGATTCGCTTTGGGAAATTTGATGATGCATGGTGGGAAAAAACAAATAGCGACCCACACAAAGCCCTATTCCCTATACCACAACCACAAATTGACGCCAGTAAAGGTACTTTAACACAGAATCCTGGATATTGATCCAAGGGTTATTTATAAAAAAAGAGGGCTATCTTTGGATAACCCTCTTTTAATTTTACCATGGTAATGAAAGTGCATTCCCTAGTTATCCTGTACTGCCTTATATTCCTTTCCTGTGTCCAGAAAAAAGAAGCTCTGGAAGAAATGAGCGCCACATTATTTGTGTCACGGACCGATTCCGGAATCAATTTCCAAAACAACCTTACTTATACCGAAGATTTTAACCCATATACCTATCGCAATTTCTACAATGGTGGAGGTGTTGCCATTGGCGATATAAATAACGACGGCCTACCAGACATCTATTTCACTGGAAACATGGTAGACAACAAGCTCTATCTGAACAAAGGAAATTGGCAATTTGAAGAGATTACCCAAATAGCAGGGGTTGCCTGTGAAAACGTATGGTCTACCGGAGCAACCTTTGTTGATATTAACAATGATGGCCTATTGGACCTTTATGTTTGTAAATCAGGGAAACCTGGAGGAGCCAATAGACATAACGAACTTTTCATCAATAATGGAGACCTCACCTTTACCGAAAAATCTGCAGAATACGGGCTAGATATAGAAGGGCTTTCCGTGCATGCCGCATTCTTTGATTTTGACAAAGACGGTGACCTAGATTGTTATATCTTAAACAACTCCATAAAGTCTATCGGAGCTTTCGACCTAATCAAAGATCAACGTAACATTCCCAGCGATACCGGAAATAAACTTTTAAGAAACGACAATGGAAAATTTATCAATATATCTTCAGAAGCCGGAATATACACAAGTGCTATCGGATTTGGATTAGGAATTACACTGAGCGACTTTAACGGGGATTCCTGGCCAGACCTGTTTATTTCCAACGATTTTTTTGAACGGGATTACCTCTACCTCAATAACCAAAAAGGTGGGTTCGATGAGGTGGCTGAGCACTATATTTCATCTTTCTCAATGGGATCTATGGGAGCAGATTCCGGTGACCTCAACAATGACCTGCTCCCAGATCTAATGGTTACGGAAATGCTGCCCGCTACCATAGAAAGACAGCGCACCAAAGCAATTTATGAATCTTGGGACAAATACAGTATGGTCATAAAACAAGGCTATGCCCATCAATTTCCTAGAAATGTATTGCAACGAAATATGGGGGAAAGCGGATTTTTTGAAATTGGAAGATACTCTGGTGTATCCGCAACAGAATGGAGCTGGGCATCTCTGATATTCGATATGGACAATGATGGGCTGCGAGACATTTTTATTGGTAATGGCATCTATAAAGATTTATTGGATAGGGACTACCTTACCTATATGGCAAATGAGGAGAAAGTCAGGAATATGATGAGGACTGAGGAAGAGGTGATTATGAAGTTGATCGATCTAATGCCCTCACAGGCCGTCCCAAATGCCGCCTTTATTAATCAAGGCGACTTCCAGTTCTCCAATAATACGGATAGCTTGGGACTTGCAACTCCCAGTTTTAGCAATGGAAGTGCCTATGCAGATCTGGACAACGATGGCGATCTGGACTTGGTGGTCAACAATGTAAATATGCCCGCCTTTATCTATGAGAACAAAACAGACACTACTACCCATAAAAGTATATACATCAACTTTAAATCGAACACCAAGAATACCAAGGCAGTAGGCGCAAAAGCTATAATATTCTACGATGAAAATAAAACGGCCATGGCAGAAAACTTCCCTTCTAGAGGTTTTCAAAGTTCAGTAAACCATGGTGTGCATTTTGGATTGGGACCCAACAACATCATAGACAGTCTAAAGATAATATGGCCCAATGGGGCTACCTCTAAAGAGCTTCACCTTAACACCAATAAAACCTATACCTTTTTGGAGCCCACTTCATATAATGAGGGCGAAGCTGCTCCAATACTCCAAAATTCAAGATTCCTACATCCAATAGCGCCCCTTTTTAATTTTACCCACGTGGAAAATAACTATGTGGATTTTAACAGGGAAAGACTATTGCCTCAAATGTTCAACAATGAAGGACCCGCAATGGCCACGGCAGACATCAATGGCGATGGCATCATGGATGTTTATATAGGAGGCGCAAAAAATCAGTCGGGCAGTCTTTTTCTCTCTACCCCTAACCAATCAGGTTATACGGAAATTAAGGAACCATTTCTGCCTCATAAAAGTTCAGAGGATACCCATGCCGTATTTTTCGACAGTGATAATGATGGCGACCTAGACCTGTATGTATGTAGTGGCGGGAAGGCTTTTTCCACCTACGATTGGGCTTTGAACGATAGATTATATATAAATGATGGTAAAGGTAATTTCACAATTTCCTCCAACCCCCTACCCTTTACACTCCCCTTAAGTTCTTCTACTGTAAAGGCTGTGGATTTTGACAATGACGGGGATATGGACCTGTTTGTAGGTGGCAGGTTCAATCCTAATGTTTATGGGACGCCCGTATCCAGTTACATCTTGGAAAATTTGGGCCAAAATAAATTCTCCTTGTATAACGCCCCTGTTCTAGAAAATTTGGGAATGGTTACCGATGCCGCCTGGGTGGATATTGATCAGGACGGATGGCAAGATTTAATCGTATTGGGAGAATGGATGCCCATACAAATTTTTATCAATAAGAAGGGTAAATTCATTAATCAAACGGAGACCTACGGTTTAGCGAATTCTACTGGCATGTGGTCTACCCTAAAAATAACGGATATAAACGGAGATGGAAAGATGGATATTTTGGCGGGAAATATAGGTCATAATTCCTTTTACAAACCCGGCACAAGATTATATCTGAAAGATTTTGATGAAAACGGTTTTGCAGAACAGATCATTTGCCATAAATTAAACAACAACTATTATCCTATCGTAGACAGGGATGAACTCATTGCCCAATTGCCGGAACTAAAAAACAAAATGCTCTTCTATAAGGATTATGCGACAGCCACAATAACCGATCTTTTTGATAAAGAGAGCTTAATGGAAGCCTATAAAATTGACCTCCAAATTACGGCTACGAGCTTATTTTTAAACAAAGGAAAACATTTTAAACAAAAAGAACTGCCCCCAGAAATCCAATATTCCAATGTTAGCGCCATAGAAGTTATGGACATCAATAAAGATGGGGTAATGGATGTCCTTTTGGGAGGGAATCAATATCTTGTGAAACCACAATTTGGAAGACTGGATGCCTCTAAGGGTTGGGAGGTTCTAGGCCAAAATTTAGAAAAAAATAACTATAGCTTCGGAAAGGTGAAACCCTTAGGGATACAAGGACAAATACGGAATTTTAAATTAGTCCCATATAAAGGAAAACAACTTTTACTGACAGCAATAAATAATAATCATCTTCTTTTTCATGAAGCACCATAAATTAATAACAGTACTTATAATTTCTGTAATAACATTAGGTTTTGTTGGGTGTGAATCCAAGTATACCAAAATGTTAAACCGTGAAGCAAAAAAAAACGAACTAAAAGATAGCCTTATCTTTGGAATGACCCTGGGTGATAACAAGGCTGATTTTTTTAAACGATGTTGGCAGCTAAACCAAGAGGGGTTAATTTCACAAGGCCCCAACAACAAAACGGTGAAGTATGAACTTCCCATGGCTACGAAGCAGGAATCCACTTCCGCCATAACCCTATTATTTTATGGTGCTTTTAATGAACAAAATACCATGACCGGAATGGATATGTCATTCTCTTACACTGCGTGGTCGCCTTGGAATTCTAACTTATCAGCCCAACATTTACTGCCAATTGTCCAAGATACATTGAGAAAATGGTTTCCAGGAAATGATTTTATAAAGGTGAAATCCGATCAGTTAAAAAATACGACTTTCGTTAAAATTGATGGAAATAGACAAATCATGGCCTATGCCAAAGATGATAAGGACGTTGTGGTGAAAATTGAAGATCTTAAGCTAAAATATCCAGAAAAATATAACTAATGACGACAAGTCGAATGAAGGTGTGCATTTACTTATTATGTGTAGGAACGTTTATGCTGTCCTGCTCAAAAACTAATGGCCCTGCATCTGGTGCACCACCGCTTTTTCAGTTAATGGACAGCACCCACACAGGTATCAATTTTGAAAATGACCTTAGTTACAACCAGGAGTTCAATGTATATCGGTACCGTAATTTTTATAATGGGGGCGGAGTGGCCATTGGCGATATCAACAATGATGGATTATTGGATATTTATTTTACCGCCAACCTCACCGGCAATAAGCTTTATTTGAACAAGGGAAATTTTAAGTTCCAGGATATTACCGAAACGGCAGGCGTGAGTGGCGAAAAAGCTTGGTCTACCGGAGTTACCATGGTAGATATTAACGGGGATGGCCATTTGGATATTTACGTATGCAATTCCGGGGATATTGCCGGAGACAATAAACAAAACGAACTCTTTATAAACAACGGTGACCTTACCTTTACGGAGGCGGCCGAAAAATATGGTTTGGACGACCAAGGGTATTCCACCCATGCCTCTTTTTTTGATTACGATAAGGACGGGGATCTAGATGTATACCTACTAAATAATTCTTATAAATCCATAGGCAGTTTTAATCTTCAGCGCAACGAAAGATATGAACGGGACGTGCTGGGAGGGGATAAACTCTTGAGAAATGATGGGGGCACCTTTGTTGATGTTACCGAGGAAGCAGGGATCTACGGCAGTGTAATTGGTTTTGGCCTGGGCGTTACCGTTGGGGATATGAATAACGATGGATGGGAAGACATCTTTGTTTCCAACGATTTCTTTGAGCGGGACTACCTATACCTTAACCAACAAGACGGCACCTTTAAGGAGGTCCTTACCCAACAAATAAAATCTATTAGTGGCGCCTCTATGGGGGCCGATGTGGCTGATATTAACAATGATGGGTTTACTGATATCTTTGTCACCGAAATGCTGCCTTCAGAATACTCCCGGTTAAAGACGGTCACTACCTTTGAAGATTGGAACAAATACCAACTAAACTTAAAGAACGATTATTACCATCAGTTTACCCGTAATATGTTACAACTGAACAACGGAAACTCCACTTTCAGTGAAATTGGGAGGCTAAGTGGGGTGGAAGCTTCTGACTGGAGCTGGGGTGCCCTACTTTTTGATATAGACAATGATGGACAGAAAGACCTCTTTATTGCCAATGGCATATACAAAGACCTCACTAATCAGGATTATTTACAGTACGTTTCCAGTGAAGCGGTAATTCAGTCCATTGTGGCCAACAATAAAGTAGATTACAATAAACTTATAGATATTATCCCCTCCAATATGGTGGAGAACCACGCCTTCAAAAACCAAGGGAACCTAAAATTCACCCGAGAATGGAACTCAGGCCTAAATGATTTAAGTTTCTCCAATGGGGCAGCTTATGGGGATCTAGATAATGACGGAGATCTAGACTTAGTGGTAAATAACGTAAATATGCCCTCGTTTATTTACAAGAACAATGCAGAGACCCTGACCAACCACAATTATTTAAAAATAATCCTAAAAGGTCCTAATAAGAACACCAATGCCATAGGCGCAAAATTAAAACTCACCTCCAAAATGGGGAGTCAGTATTTGGAACAACAACCCATCCGTGGTTTCCAGTCCAGTGTAGACTTAAGACCCAACTTCGGACTAAAGGATAGCCTCCCTGTAAGCCTACAGGTCACTTGGCCCTCCGGAAGAGTAACCAAATTAGCGGAGATATCGGTCAACCAAACTATAACATTATACGAAAGGGAGGCACTCCCCCCTGTTTTGGATTCCGTTCCAAAACTCAGCCCGTTGTTTACACCCTCTGATTTAAAAATTGATTACAAACATAAAGAGAACCGATTTGTTGACTTTGATCGGGACCGATTAATACCCCATATGCTAAGCACCCAAGGCCCAAAAATGGCCATTGCCGATGTTAATAACGATGGAATAGACGATATCTATATTGGTGGATCAAAAGGAAGCCCGGGCACCCTAATACTTGGGAAGGGTGATAAATTTATCGCCACAGACGCAACCAATTTTATAAATGATACCGGTTACGAAGATGCAGGAATGCTTTTTTTTGATGCGGACAATGATGGGGACCTAGACCTTTACATTTGTAGCGGGGGCGTAGAGTTTTCACAATTTTCCAGCTATCTAAAAGACCGACTTTACTTTAACGACGGGAAGGGGAATTTTACGCTCTCGGACCAACATTTACCCTCGGCCTCGGGAACCCACAGTACCTCCATTGTCATAGCAGCCGATTTGGACATGGATGGTGATCTGGACCTTTTTGTGGGCGAGAGGTCAGTCCCTGGACAATACGGCCTACCTGGATCCGGATTTATTCTAAGGAACGATGGAAAGGGAGCCTTTAAAGACGTCACCGTGGAAATAGCGCCAGAACTTGTAGATATTGGAATGATTACCGATGCCAAATTTGAGGATTTAAACGGAGATGGAACTCCGGAGCTTATTGTTACCGGAGAGTTTATGGGAATAGAGATCTTCCTTAACCAAGAAGGGAAATTGGTTCGCAAAAAAGATAACCCGTTGTCCCAATTAAAAGGATGGTGGAACGTGATACACGCCGTAGATCTGGATAATGATGGAGATCTAGACTTGGTCATAGGCAATCACGGGAAAAATTCCAGGTTTAAAGCCAGCGCAGAGAAACCTATAAATTTATTTGTCAAAGATTTTGATCAAAACGGATTTAGCGACCCTATTATGACCTTTACCGCCAAAAACGGCAAACACTACCCCTATAACCTGAGACATAACTTAATTGAGCAGCTAAAGGACCTAAAAAAGAAATTTCCGAACTACGAATCCTTTAAGGATGCAAGTATCACAGAAATATTTACGAAAGAGGAATTACAAGGCGCCTTAAAGTTAGAGGCCAACACACTATCCTCCCTTATCTTGATCAATGAAGGCAATTTAAATTTCAAGGTGTTAGAATTGCCCATAGAGGCACAGTTCTCCCCTATCTATGCCATATACGCTCATGATTATGATGAAGATGGAGATATGGATATTGTAATGGGGGGCAACCTATATGGCGTAAAACCAGAGGTGGGTAGGTACGATGCTTCCTATGGGATCTATTTGGAAAATTTGGGCAACCACCAATTTAAATACCACAGAGATGGCCGTGGTCTCTTTTTGGACGGAGAGATAAGGGATATCAAGGTAATGGGACCCCATCTGATCGTAACTAAAAACAAAGATTCTATCGAAGTTTTTAAATTTTAGGATAATATCATGAAAAACTATCTTCTATCCATATTGGCTATTGGCATACTTGCCCTTGGCTGTAATAAAAGCGAAAAATCTTTAGTCAAAGCTCCATTGTATTTTGAGCCAGTACCTGAAAGTATCAGTGGATTAGATTTTACAAACCAGTTGCTTACAAAAGATAGCTTAAACATTTTGGAATATCTATATTATTACAATGGAGGTGGCGTAGCTATAGGGGATATTAATAACGATGGCTTGGAAGACCTCTATTTTACGGCCAATCAATCCCCGGACAAACTTTACTTAAACCTCGGAAATCTTAAGTTTAAGGATATCACATTACCTGCAAATATAAAAATAGACTCCACCTGGTCTACTGGGGTAACTATGGCAGATGTAAATAATGATGGTTTTTTAGATATCTATGTATCCAAAGTGGGGAATTATAAGAATCTAAAGGCCCATAATCTGTTATACCTTAACAACGGGGACAACACCTTTACCGAAGTTTCTGAAAGTGTTGGACTTAATTTCTCGGGATTCTCTACCCAAGTGGTCTTCTTTGATTACGATAGGGATGGGGATTTGGACATGTATCTTATGAACCACTCCATTCACAGCAACAGAAGCTATGGCAAGGTGGACAAAAGATTGGAAAAAGACGCGTTAGCAGGAGATCGGTTATATGAGAACAAACTGGAAACTGGCACCCTAATCTTTGAAGATGTTAGTGAAGCTGCCGGTATCTACAGTAGTCCTTTGGGATACGGACTTGCGCTGATTGCAACGGACCTAAACCAAGACGGGTGGATGGATATCTATGTGGGAAACGATTTTCATGAAAATGATTATATCTACCTAAACCAAGGAGACAAGACCTTTAAAGAGGTTGGGGAACAAGTGTTGGATCACAGCAGTAGATTTACAATGGGGGTAGATGTAGGGGATATGTACAACAATGGAAAACAGGATATCTTTTCCCTGGACATGATGCCAAACCAGCACAACATCTTCCTGAAATCTGGGGGCGAGGATTCGGACAAAGTGAACAAGATAAAGGAACACTTTGGATTTGGGACCCAATATGCCCGTAACCATTTTCAATTAAACCAAGGTAATAATTCCTTTTCCGAGATTGCCCTGATGACCGAAACCCATGCCTCGGATTGGAGCTGGTCCGTACTGTTAGAAGACTTTGATAACGACGGGCTAAAGGACATTTTCATTACCAATGGCATCTATAAGCGACCAAATGATCTGGACTATATAAATTACCTCAGCACTACAGATTTCAGTCAATACGATCAGAACCAGTCCGTGGACGTAGAACAAAGGCTGATAGAAAGCATGCCTTCCTTAAAGATTCCCAATGTTATCTTCCATAACAAAGGAAGTTTTGAGTTTAACAGATACTCCGAGGAAGCTGGATTTGCACCTTCTTATTCCAACGGTGCCGCCACAGCGGATCTGGACAATGATGGGGATATGGACCTAGTGGTAAACAACCTTAATGAAAGGTCCGTTATACTGGAAAATAAGACTGTAAACAACACCGCAAATAATTGGATTGGGGCGCAACTGAAAGGTAGTAAGGAACACCCAGTAACTATTGGGTCCAAGGTAACGGTATACTCCAAAGGAGAACTTTTTTTCAAGGAGTTGATTACTACAAGGGGATTTCAATCCTCCTCCTCGCATAAACTCCATTTCGGTTTGGGAACCAAATCTACCGTAGACTCCCTTACCATTACATGGCCCGATGGGATGCACCAAGTGGTGGCTGGCCCTGCACCTGGGCAATATCACGAAATTAAACGGGACAGCTCTGTAGCAATTGCTGGAAAACCACCCACACAAGAGCCTGAATTTAGTGTGAAGGAATTTCCGTATACTCATTTTGAAAATAGTTATTTCGATTATGAACTGGAACCTTTAATGCCCGAAAAGTTATCGGAAGAGGGGCCCGCAGTAGTGGTTGCCGATTTTAATTCTGATGGCCTAGATGATATTTTCATCGGAGGGGCAAAATATCAATCCGCCACTTTATTCATCCAACAACCAGATAGCACCTATACTACCACATTTATGTCCTCCTTTGAGAGCGATAAAACTTATGAAGATGTGGATGCCGTGGCATTTGACTTGGACAATGATGGTGACCTAGACATTTATGTAATGAGCGGTGGAAATGACGTCCCAGAAGGGGACACCTACCTAGAGGACCGCGTGTACCTCAACGATGGTAAAGGAAATTTTGAGCGACTTAAAGCCGCCTTGCCAAGGACAAATGGAGGGAGTATTGCAGCTGGAGATTTTAACAAGGATGGATTTATGGATCTTTTTATTGGTTCCAGATCTATACCCGGAGGTTATGGACTTTCTCCGTTAAGCCTAATCCTAAAAAATACAGGAAGTAGCAATTTTGAAATAGTAGATAGCGGTCCTTATGGAATGAATACCGATAGTCAATGGGCAGACTTGAACAATGACGGGCATTTGGATTTGATCATGGTAGGGGATTGGATGCCCATAACAGTACTCATCAACAACGGGGATTCCAGTTTTACAAATCGGACAAAGGAACTTGGGCTGGAAAACACTACAGGAATGTGGAATACCATCCTGGTTACCGATTTGGACGGGAACGGGTATCGGGATATCATTGCAGGAAATGCAGGCCTCAATTTTAAGTGGAAAGCTTCCCAAGCCAATCCTGTAAAGCTCTATATAGATGATTATGACGGAAATGAACAATCGGACCCAATTATTTTCTATGATTTTTTTGGGCATCCGGTTCCCTTTGCTTCCAAGGATCAACTTATGCGTCAATTGCCTATGCTTCAGAAAAAATTCTTGAGCTATTCCGATTTTTCCAAAATCAAAAACATTGAAGATTTAACTGGAAAAAAAGAAGCGGATATCCTGGAATTTAAACATATAATGGAACTACGATCTATGGTCTATACGAACTCAGGAAATGGTTTCACTGCCTCACCCCTACCTAAAGAAGCCCAAATGAGTACTATTGAAGGCGTATACCTAGATGAAGAACTAGCTACGCCGGCCCTATTTTACGTTGGTAATTATTTAGGTTATGTCAACGAGCTTGGCAAAAGTGTTGCGAACGCTGGCGGGGTATTCACCAATTTTAAGAACGGGAAGTTTACTACCCATAAAAACTTAAAACTACCAAAAGGTCTAAGTGTCAGAAGATTGGAGAAAACAGGCGACAATAAATATTTGGTGATTTCAAATAATGCCCAGGCCTTTACCTTGGAATGGCTTCTACCCTAAGTACGAGGATATTTAATCTACGCTTATTTTCTGACCGGTCTTTTGAGCGTTCCCTCCTACGAGGGTCGGGCCGTTTTGGCTATATCCCTAGCGAAGCAGCGGGGATGCCGCCGCTGTCCATGCCTATCGGTATGCAGGCTTAACGCAGAACAAGCAATCCATTGGGAGAGCCCATTTTGCTGTACTTTTCTCGCAAGGGCAAGATTATGCATAAAGGAGAGATACCAAGACTCTTATCCCTTATTTTGCAAAATAGATATAGATCCCAATAACGATTGCACATATAGTAAGCCCTACATGATACACATATTTATAAGGTTCTATAGAAACCTGCTTGGTGTATTCAAGTTCAAAAGCTTCTTTTCTAGGGTATAGCTTTCCAATAATCAACATAATTCCCACGTTTAGCACAAATAAAATTGCCATAATATGCAGGTAATGGGGGTAAGCCTCCGCTTCTATTAATTTTAATGCGGCAGCGTCGGTAATGCCAGCTTCTTCTGCTGCAATCAACGCTTTATCCACAAAATGATCTTTCAGAAAAAATTGACTGATAATATACAGTATGGAGCCAGAAAAGATTCCTATTTTGGCCGCAATTGCAGGCACCCTTTTTGTTAGATAACCCACTACAATAATCGTGAATATTGGAATACTATAGATTCCGTTTATTTCCTGCAGGTAATTAAACAAACTTCCCGCATTTGCAATCATTGGAGCGATAAACATGGCCGCTAGGGCCAAACAGACTCCAAATATTTTCCCGTACTTAACAACAGTCCTTTCTTGGGCCTCCGGATTAATGTGCTGCTTGTAGATATCTATTCCAAACAAAGTTACCGAGCTGTTAAGCACACTGTTGAACGAACTTAATATTGCCCCGAAAAGTACTGCAGCAAAAAAACCGACCAAAGGTTTTGGTAGTACTGCCCTTACCAATTCGGGATATGCAAGATCACTGGAAGCCAAACTACCATCAAAATAATGATAGGCGATCATTCCTGGAAGCACCAAAATTAAAGGACCTAAAATCTTTAGAAAAGACGCCAATAACAACCCCTTCTGACCCTCCGCCAAATTTTTAGCGGCCAATGCCCTTTGAATGATCTGTTGGTTGGTTCCCCAATAAAAAAGTTGTACCAGCATCATCCCAGTAAAAATGGTGGAAAATGGAACCTCCTGACCAGACTCCCCAGTAGAATCGAATCTAGCAGCATCAGTAGTCATCAAATTTTCCATACCGGTAAACACATTACCATCCCCTATTGCCATCAAACCAAAAATAGGAATCAAAAGACCACCTGTTAATAGTCCAATCGCATTAATACTATCCGATACCGCAACTGCCTTTAAGCCCCCAAATACGGCATAAATAGAACCAATAATTCCAATTCCCCAGATACAAATCACCAAAGCCATCTTATCTGAAACCCCTAAAAGTCCAGGCACATCAAACATACCACTAATAGCCACTGAACCAGAATACAGAATTACCGGCAACAATACGACCACATAACCTGTTAAAAATAACCCAGAGGTGATCGTCTTGGTAGTCACGTCGAAACGTTTTGCCAAAAATTGGGGAATAGTGGTAAGTCCCCCTTTTAAATATCTAGGTAATAAAAAAATTGCGGTAACTACCATGGCAATGGCTGCTAAGGTTTCCCAGGCCATAACCGATAATCCATCCGTATAAGCACTACCGTTAAGACCAACAATTTGTTCCGTGGAAAGATTGGTTAAAAGCAAAGATCCCGCAATTACCCCAGCAGTAAGGCTTCTGCCTCCCAAAAAATAACCATCTGAGGAATTTTCGTCTGTTTTTCTAGTTGCTAAATAAGCTATTATGGCTACAAGTAATGTAAAGCCAACAAAAGAAATGATTCCTAACATGATTATTAAGGGTTAATTGGATTGAATAGGCTAAATATATTGGATTATTTAGAAATAGTATGTGGCTTTTTAGAAATTATCGCATTTAATTCCAGAAAAATATATTTTATTGATATCTCATCTTAACTTTAAAGGTCATTTGGAAAGGTTTTAGAATATCTGGCTAAAAATGTTTCCCGTTCCTATGTCTGTAGTAGGAACTGGGCAATTCTAAATTATTTTTGGGCGAGCTTTGATATAACAGGGATAGGCTCCCTTGTTATTATTATTTGCAAAAATGATGTATTTTTGAAAAGCGAGCTCGGATAGAATTACGGCACGGCCTATCTAGAGGCCACTTCATAATCCCAGTAAAATAGCACCGCCCAAGAAGTCGGGTTAAAAATATATCTATGAGAAAGCTTATTTATATTGTTATGGCAATTTACCTCCATGGCTGTAGTGATAATTCAGAACCCATAATAGTAAGCGCCGAGGAGCTACATCAATCCGTACAGAAGGTGACGGACATAATGATACATGATATCTTCTCTCCTCCAGTGGCCAGTAGGATCTTTGCATATCCCAATATTGCTGCATATGAAATTATAGCGCTCAACAACGACGACTACATATCTTTGGCAGGACAGGTTACGGACTTGACTGCCATTCCTAAACCCTCTTTGGAGGCCCCTGTAAATTATGAACTGTCTGCTTTAATAGCCCATATGGAGCTCTGTAAAAGATTAATTTTTTCAGAAAAGGTCTTGGTTACCTTTAGGGACAGTCTGTATCAAAACTGGAACAAAAAAAACCCTAAAGTATTTAATTCTTCTAAAACGTATGGACTTGAAGTAGCAGAGCATATTGCCCAGTGGATGAGCAAAGACAATTACAATCAGACACGAACCATGCAAAAATTTACGGTAGACACGGACGATACCACCCGATGGCAACCAACACCTCCGGGCTATATGGATGGGATTGAGCCACATTGGGGCAAGATAAGGCCCTTTGTCCTTGATTCTGCCAACCAATTCACCCCATCTCCGCCTCCGGCTTTCTCCATGGAAAAGGATTCGGACTTTTACAAGGAAGTAATGGAAGTCTACACCATAAGTAAGGAAATAACTTTAAAAGGTGACGATTCCGACGAAGTTGCCATGGCCAAATTTTGGGACTGCAATCCTTATGTATCGGTTACGAGAGGCCATCTAATGTTTGCGACAAAAAAAATATCTCCAGGGGCACATTGGATCGGTATTACCAAAATTGCCTGTAAAAAAACAGAGTCCGACTTTGCCAAAACTATCTACGCTTATACCAAAACATCCATCGCCATAGCCGATGCCTTTATCAGCTGTTGGGATGAAAAATACCGCAGCAATCTAATCCGTCCCGAAACAGTAATCAATCAATATGTAGATGAGAATTGGCTGCCAATATTGCAAACACCACCATTTCCGGAATATACCAGCGGACATTCAGTCGTTTCAGGAGCTGCATCCATTGCTCTAACTCAAATTTTTGGAGATAATTTTTCTTTTGATGATGATACTGAAGTACCGTTTGGCCTGCCCATTAGAAGTTTTGGTTCCTTCAGGAGTGCGGCGGAAGAAGCTGCCTTAAGCAGGCTGTATGGTGGAATACACTATCGGAGCGCAATAGAACTAGGTGTTAAGCAAGGTGTAGACTTAGGGGATTTTGTAGTAAACAAGCTTGCAATGACCAAAACCAAGGAACTAGCGTCAAAATAAAATCAACATATCTATGAGCAGTATGGAGAAAGGCCTTCGTCTAATGAAAAATGTACGGCACTAAATATCCTCACAATTCATTAAAACCCAAAACCTACCCCAAAAGTTATTCGGGTTCCTTCCTCCGAGGTGAAAAGGGCAAGTCTTGCTGTAAGTACGTCTGCCCCATTAAAGAAAAGACCTCCACCATAGGAAGTATGCCACAAATCGGAATATTCCCCAGAAGTCCAAACCCTACCGTAATCAAATCCACCATAAATACCCATCGTAACAGGCAATAATCCTGTTTTTAATTTTTTAAGACTGTATCTAAGATCCGTGTTTTGATAATAACTGGTCTTTCCTGAAAATCGTTGATTTCTATATCCCCTAAGGCCATCTACTCCACCAATACTTGCAGCCTGATAAAACTCGTACTCCTCACCTAGATTAAAATGCGCCTTCCATTTGGTAGCCAAGACCAACCTACCGTCCGACACCAATTTATAATCAAAAGCAAGACTTGGCACTATATAGCCATAATGTTGTTCCGCATTTTCTAAACTGGTTTTATACCCTATTAGTAACTCTGTAGACATTCCCATAGTTGGGAAGGCGTTATTGTCCAGATTTTCATAAGAATAGGAAGCATTCACACCCAAAAAATTGTTTCTATTTTCCTCACCATTGGCTTGATAATAAGTATTTATAAACCTATTCTCCGTTTCCTCAACTTCTAAACTTTCCAAGGAAAGACCCGTCTTAAATTTCGCCCCCAATTGTCCTCTCCATACCAAAGAAGGTGAGAAAGTAAGCTGTTCAATTCTCACCCTGTTATAATCCATACCCAAGGTGTCATCAAAATTATCGGTATCGTTCCCAATTCCATAAAAATTAACACTGAAGTTAGGACTGGTAAAACGGGCGGCCAATTCTAGGTTCCAATTTTCAAAAACATGAGCAAACTCCCCATTGTATCCTAGTTCAAATCCATTGGTGGCAAAGTAATACGCAGCAGTGTAGGTCTGCCGGTGCGTAAAAGGGTTTTGCCTAAACCCATAAAAGGTATTTGTAGCATTAAAGCCCAACTTAACCCCATCATCAGGATTATATCCTATGGACGGTACAATTTGTTGTGTACTATTCCTTGTTTTTAAAGGTTGGAACGTATTGGTCTCATAATCATTCGTAAGCCTAAGTTTAGCTCTAGCAATATTATTAAAGGTGTTTTTTTTGGCCTTGTGGTCATAAATCCAGATATTATCTCCTCCAGATATATCGTAGATATCATTATTTTGCCCGCCAATGAGCCGTAGTTTAATCTGATTATTTTCACTGCCCCGAATTTCAAAAATATCGGTATCATCCAATCCATAGACCCATATTTCCTTTGTTATCGCACTATTAAAGGTCTTCTGATAAAACAACTTTTTCTTTTCACCTCCTATATTCCGAAAAACTTTGATTTCTATTTCTTTTTTAGACACGTTATTAATTTCGAACCAATCGTCCTTATCGGTACCTTTTATGATGACAAACTTATTGAGTGCCAGAAAATAATCGTCGGCAATTTTCGGTAGGTTTTGTATCCGAGATAAAAGAATGCTTTTAAGATTTAATATTTCCTCATCCAAAATTTCTTTGGGCATAAATGTAAACGCTTCGTCAATAACTTCTGGGGTAAGGTTTTCTTGAATAAATTGCACTTGACGCTCCCAATCCGCTTTTGTTGTTGGAGACAGCAAGGTCATGTCTAGGCCATAGGCATTCTTGTTAAAGGCTTCAACGTTTCTAATATCACTATTAAAACCCTCCATCATTTTTAAGGCTGGAACTATTCTTGTTACCACATTCATAAGGGCTCCATCGCCCCAAATAGAATACACTTGGTCGCGATCCCTAGGAATTGCTTCGAAAATAATCTTCCCAGTTTCCTTGTTTGCAACTTCCCCCCAACGCCATTGATCGTCATGTCGGTCCCAATCACCTAAGACCATATCAAACAAACGTGTTCTTAAATATCTATCTGTATCTACCTCATACTTTTCATCTCGTCTAATTTTATCGAGCATGTCCAGAGTGCTTTCAATTTTATTGGCATAGCCAAAACTTTCTAGTGCTCCGTGTCCATCCCCTACATGTTCTTCCAGAAAATAAAGTTCATCGCCAAATTCCTCATTAAATTCCTCCAAGGCTATTTGCTTTGGAATAAAGTACAATCTAGGATTGGTATGGTACAGTTCTATTGCATCGGAAAGGGTGCCCACGGTAAGAAGTCCATAAGGTAATGCCCCAGTATAAAAATCCATTAAAAAGGCTTCTGTATAGGTGTCCTTAAACTCCCCTATAACATATTTATCCTTAAAGGCCATTGCTTGAAGATATACCTCCGCACTTTTTTTAACCGCCCGAATAACGTATTCCTTTCCATTGCTATCTGATAATCGCAGGGATTTGGATTGGTTACCTCCTCCCTTTCTAACAGGTTTTAATCCTCCAAACAAGGTATCTAACTTAAGCGTAGGAGCAGTGACTTCGGTACCGTAATACTTCCTGTACCGTTCGCCCCATATGGTTTTGAAAAAAATACTTTTGTCAATATCCTCCTTGGTATACACCGAAGCTCTAACTTCCTTTGGAAAGTCTTCACCATTAAGCACATAATTTTTATTTCGATCTGGTGGCAAAACCTCTGACGCAAAAAGCAGCTCTGATTCATAATTTTGGTCAACCCCAAAATACCTTACCTCGGAGGAGCCGTCTGTGTATACCTCCAATTTGGCAAAACCTATTCTTCCCGTGGAAAATTTAGCGCCGTTCAATAATCTGGTAGCACCTTCTTTGCCCCCAGAGCCACTTACAATCTGGGGTGTGTTGTCCTCAACAATATATTGAAGGGAATGTTCATGGCCAGAAGTGAAAATTACTTTTTCCGAGTATTGAGCTAGGGTAACCAATCGGTTTTTAAGTTCTAAATACCTTTTATTCTGAAGGTCTGTAATAGACGCGCCACTTGTTTTTCTTAACAGATTAACCAACGAGCCCAAAATAGGAAAAGGGTATTTTCCCCCTGAGGGATTTAAGTTCATTTTCATGGAAAACTGCCCACCGTGGGGGCCATAACTAAACATAGGATGGTGGAGTGCCAAAATAGTGGTCTTGTCCCTGTTTTTTTTGATCAGACTTTCCAGTTCCTCGAAAAAAGTTTCTCTATCCTTAATTTCACATTCATCATTTATGGTCGGGTGCCTGTCCCAATTGGTAAGGTACCATTCCGTATCAATAGCGATCAGTACAATGTTATCATCAATTTCCACTTTCTCTATAGGGCAACCATCCTCGGGGAAAAAAACTTCCTTACTCCCCAGTTTTTCTTGGATGTATTTTTGTTGTCGTTCCAACCCTTTTAAGCCGTCGTTGTACCAATCGTGGTTTCCTGGAATAAAAATGGGATTTCCCTTAAATTCGGACAAGGTCGCTAACTGAGCATCCAAATGGCTTTTTGCCTGTCTATAGGCTACGGTAGAATCTTTGGGGTCTGGCAGTCCTGCAGGGTAAATATTATCCCCCAAAAAAATTGCCGTACTGTTTTTTGGGGCATTATTCAATTGGTCTCTAAAAATTTTTAGGGCAGGGTTCATCCCATTTATTGGTGATAAACCTGCGTCTCCTATCAAATAAAAGGTATGGGATATTTCTTTAGTTGTAGAAACGTCATAATTGTCTCCTCCAATTCGATATTTGGACTTGGTGGTAGCACAGCTCCAAAATAATAGGAGTAATATTATCGGTACAACAAGTTTATTCATAACCACAAAAATAGAAAATATAATTTCGTAAATTGGTGCCTATAAAACCTACAGATGCCAAATATCATTAAAGATACGGAAGAATTTGTTGCCGAATTGTTGTCTGCAAAACTTGATTCACAGTTTTTGTACCACAATCTTCGTCATACCCAAAGGGTAGTAAGCAGAACTAAAGAAATAGTAGATGCCAATGACCTGGATGAAAAAGATAGTGAAGCTCTTATTCTTGCGGCTTGGTTACACGATACTGGATACACTGAAGGATATGAAGATCACGAAGATAAGAGCGCTGCCATTGCCATTAAATATTTAGAGGGAAAAAAATATGACGCAAAGGGAATACAATCAATTGTCAATTTAATAAAAGCCACAAAACATCATCATATTCCTATTAACCTTTCCGAAAAAATCATCAGGGATGCGGACGCTGCACATTTGGGCAGCCAAAGTTATATGGAAACTACAGAACTGTTGCGGGAGGAATTATCCACTTTGGGGGTAGCTAAATTTTCCAGTCAAGATTGGTGTATTGAAAATATAAAAATGTTAAGTACGGAACACAGATTCTATACGGATTATGCAAAAAAGAACTGGCAAGAAGGCAAGGATAAGAATTTAAATAAATTGATCAAGACCAAGACAAAAAATAAAAATAGCACTTCCAAAGAGCGCTTAAAGGTTAAGCTGAAAAATGAAAACCCAGACCGGGGCATCCAGACTTTGTTCCGTGTCTCTATGCAAAACCATTTAAAATTGAGCGATATAGCCGACACCAAAGCCAATATCCTACTTTCCGTAAATGCTATTATCATCTCTCTTTTGCTCACCAACCTGATCCCAAAATTAGACAGTCCCAAAAACGAATTTTTGGTTTACCCCACTGCCATCTTTGTACTCTTTAGTGTTGTTTCGGTGATTATGTCCATTATGGCTACAAGGCCCAATATTACTACTGGAGAATTTACAAAGGAGGATGTAAAGCAAAAAAAAGTAAACCTACTGTTTTTTGGGAACTTTCATAAAATGGAGCTTCAGGAATATGAATGGGCCATTAAGGAACTAATCAAAGATCAAGACTACGTGTATTCTTCCCTGACCAAGGACCTTTATTTTTTAGGTTTGGTATTGGATAGAAAGTACAAATTGTTACGATGGACCTATACCATATTTATGATCGGGATAGTCTTATCGGTATTAGCTTTTTTTATATCCTTTAATTTTTATCTATCGTAGTAGTGTTATACCCCTTAGGACTCAAGTTCATTTAACAGGTCTTGGTAAGTATAGGTCTTGTCACTTTTCTTTTCCGGTCTGTATAAGATATTGGCGCGGATAGCTTTTAGACCCGAAACCCCTTGTAATCCTTCTAACTCCACGATTTCAATATCGGTATCAAAACACCCTTTAGACCTTAGAAAGGTAATGTATCGAAGGTACTCCTGTTCATCTTGTTTTTGGGAGTATACAATAACCAGTTTTCCAGATTGTGTCAATCTTTCATTAGTGCCTTTAATGAAGGATTTGTCAATACGTTTTTTTATAATCTCATATCGTGCATTATAGGTACCATCTACATCAAAACGTTTTTCATCCATTCTAAACCTAATGGATAATGAAGTGTTATAAACCAGTATTAGAGAAGCAACATCTAATTTCATGGGCAGGTCTGGTTTACATCTATAGTGGGCGTTCTCCAATTCGCATGCCATTTGTAACTGCCATAATCGCAAGTTATTTAAATAGATGGGATCAAATTCTCGATCTGCCGATATAGCATTCCCAATATACATATTGTGCTCTATCCCATCGGTCTTGTATCGCTCAAAGTAATGCGGAAACATTTTTTGGGCTTGTTCTTGACGCTTATCCAATACCGATGCCAATTTTTTATTGATGAGCGTAACACTCTCATCGTAATTACGACGGTGATCGTAGTAAGAGCCCGTGCCTTTATCAATATGCGATTGGTATAATGCCACAGTCGTATTTAACCGTTCATCGGTCCTAGACAAAAACTCAAAGACTGGATTTATATCCTTGGAAATAAAATCAAAAATTTCCTGTTCGCTATTGGTGTGCAACGACTTCGTTATATCTGCCAAATAGTTATTCACCCTAAAAATAAGTTCCTCATAAATGGGGAGTTTATGATTTTCCCATCCTTGTGTAAGAACACTTTGGATCTCTGACAATTGTATCATCAGATCACGCTGTATGGCTTCGTTCCTTACTTGAGAAGAATTCCTAATATCTATTTGTCCATATAGGGGATGTACATCGTTAAATACAATTTCCTTAAAGGAGGGCTCGTTGCCCAAATATTTCTCTTTGATAAAGCGCTTTGCCTCTTCCTCAAATCTCCAAGAGACCGATGGATGTACCGAGGTACATTCGTTCTGGATTACGGCAGCGATCAAATTTTCCTCCTCTTCTATAGAACGCAGTGCAGCGGACACAATATAGGGCATTATATCCTCTAATTTCTGTCCATTTACACTATTAAGGTCATTTACTTTATCAGAAACAAGTTCCAAAACTCCTATAAGTCTACCATTTTTGGCAATAGGTGCAAACAGGGCACTTTTAATATTTTGATCGTATAAATTTTTATAAGGAGCTTTCCCTCCGCTAAGTTTATATATTTTATCTACATCAGAAATTATAAATAAACTACTCTGTTCTAACAATTTATCATAGGCTTCCAAACACAGGGAAGTATTGCAATTTTCATGTTCCTTATTTTTCAATAGAAAACTATTTATTCCATCAAAAATAGCACTTTCAAACTGCTGAAGTTTTTCATTGTATCGGACAAAACCCAATTGTAAACCAGATAGTCCAAAGAGCGATTTAAAGGAATCTTCCACTTCGTTCAAAAAGTTATCCCCCTCATTATAGACTTTTACTATTAAGTTCGATTTAATTTCAGAAATGGTATGTTCAGCAGTAACATCGAACATATTAGAAATTACAAAGCCCTTGCTAATAAAACTATTGGGTGGAATTTTCTGCTCCCAAAGTGCTAGATCGTCTATATTTCCCAATAATTGATCCACATCTTCCTGGGTAATTTCCAAAGGGGTTCCATTGGGAATAATCTCTACAAAATCTGCATTATAGAGGATGCGATAATATCTCATTACCCCATCGGCATCCGGAATATTATAAAAGAAAGGCCGTTTAAAGTCTAGTTTATACCCATAATAAAAATTAAGGATAACCACACAAGCCATGATGTAGCTCATCCCCCCCTCCAGATTATTTATAGTTGGTTTATAATTGGGGCCAGCGGCTTCCAAAATACGCTTAAACCGCCTACTGGAATTAAAGATCAAATCGCTGTAAGGCTGGGAGGCAGTTTTAATTTCGTTATTGCCCAACAAGGGAGAAAATGAATCCTGCAATAGCAAATTAATTATCTCACGGTGTTTCTCCAAGAGGGTAATATCGGAAAATCCCTCCCGAAGTTCTGGGAAGGGCGCTTGTAATTCTAGAATATACTTCGCCTTTTTGGCCAAATATTCATCATCTCCCTTTGCCATTTCCTCATACTGCTGCAACAGCTTATTAAAGCTGATCAGATGTTGTATGGGCAATATCTTTTCCATGAATCTCTTTTATTAAAGATTTAGTCCTACTTGCCCGTAAATAATTACAAAAAATAGTACTCTTTATTAAACCTTAAGTCCAAGAGCAGCTTCTTTTTTTAGATATTTATAAAAAAAAGAATATGTCTTCCTTTTCTAGATTAACCGAGGCGTATAAAAATGCGAAGGTAATCCCATTTAACGAGCAGTCAAAGATAATACTTTTTAGCGACTGTCATCGTGGCGATAGTAGTTTCGCAGATGAGTTTGCCAACAATCGAAACATCTATTACCATGCTTTAAAACACTACTTTAATGAAGGTTTTACCTATTGCGAATTAGGAGATGGGGATGAATTGTGGGAAAACACCAGTTTTAAAGAAATTTTTAACGCCCATAAAAATGTGTATAAGCTACTACAACAGTTCCATTTGGACAATAGGTTGCATATGATCTGGGGAAACCATGATATGGTTTATAAAGATCCAGATTACGTTAAAAAGCATCTCTACACTTATTTTGAACCTATAGAAAACCGTGACAAAGAATTATTTAAGGGTCTTGTCTACCATGAAGCAATTATTTTAAAACATCAGACCACCCAACAAGAACTCTTTTTAACTCATGGCCACCAGGCCGATTGGTGGAACTACAATTTTTGGCGTTGGGGAAGATTTATGGTAAGGGTGTTATGGAAACCCCTACAAGTATGGGGAATAGCAGACCCTACGAGTCCCGCTAAAAATTACAAGGAACTTATTAAAATGGAGAAAAGAATAAAAAAATGGATTCTGGCTAAGAACCGGATACTGACCATTGTTGGCCATACCCATAGACCCCGATTTCCGACTCCGGGAGATATTCCTTTTTTTAATGACGGCAGCTGTGTGCATCCCCGAAGTATTACCGGATTAGAAATTCAAAAGGGCACTATTTCACTCATTAAATGGGAGATAGCTACTAAAGATGATGGCACCTTGCAGATTGTAAGAATATTGTTGGAGGGACCCCAGCAACTAGAAGATTACGAAAAAGCCGTTAACCTTTAAACATTGGTATAGCAGTAAGCCAGTTAAGATTTTCTCGGATTGCATTAAATAGTGTTATGGTTGCCTTGTAATTTTGAGTTTTTCAATAGAAAACTATAAAATTATGTCGATGGAACTAGGAGAAGAGAACACTGAGCTTCTAAAAAACCAGAATGACCCTACCAGAAACTACATCCTACAGAAAAACAAGAAAACAAAAATTGGAGCCTCTATTATCACGGTTATTTTGGTCCTTATTTTAGTGGGAATTATTATTACGGGGTTTATTTTTGACTCCTGACATATACTCTAATATTCTAATCTTAGTTTTTCACGTTTAAAAAGGAATCACTTTACGTATACTTCCAAGCCACAATTGACTTTTATTGCAACCTAAAGGTTATTGGGATGGTATAAGACACTTTAACGGACCTTCCCCGCTGCTTTCCAGGTACCATTTGTGGCAATGCCGCAATAATCCTGTTAGCTTCTTTTTCTAGTAACTTATCTGGACCCCTCGTTTTTATCTGAGTAATATTTCCAGTGTTATCTATAATAAATTGCACATATACCCTTCCTTCAATGCCCAACTCCACGGCCACATCCGGATAGGTGAAGTGCTTTTGTATATGCTCTTGAATTTTCTTTTGAAAACAAGCTTTTAAAGACTCATTACTTTTACCATTACACCCAGGAAAAATGGGGACATTTTCAATTACTGCAAATGGCACTTCCACATCATCTTCCTCCACTTCCTCCACAACAATATCTTCTACCTTTAGCGGTGCCACTTCCACTACTGCTTCTTGATCTGTTTCGGTACTTTGAATAACTGTTTCCTCAATTTCATCTACATCATCCACTATTTCAATAACCTCGGGCGCTGCAGGGGGTATAGTTGGCGGCGGTAACTTCATGGCTTCTGTAATTGGCACAACCTCATCTAAATTATCGGGTTCCGTAAGCATTTGGACCACCGCGTTTTCTTTGGGGTATGTACGTAACTCTAAGGCCCGCCAAACCACAAAAAGCACCAAAACAAGTCCGATTACAAAAAAAAGACCGCTTTTTTTGTTCAAATCCGCTTTTGGGTTCTTTTTGAGTTCCATGACCGTACATTTATACCTTTAATTTCGCATATAAATTCCACTTATCATATGATATATATCAGTTGAATACAATATTTGTATGGGAAAAATAAATACCTTTAGAGGCTTAACTAAACCACTTCGATCACCAACCCAATACCAAGCATGAAACCAACCATTACCCAACGCCTTTATTCCCTTGATGCCCTTAGGGGATTTGATATGTTCTGGATCATAGGAGCCGAAGGAATATTCCACAATATGGCAAACATTACCCATTCCCCGTTTTGGAATGCGCTCTCCCACCAATTTCATCATCCTGCTTGGCATGGGTTTACGTTTTACGACCTCATATTTCCGCTATTTTTATTTCTAGCGGGAGTGGCTACCCCCTATTCTATCGGAAAACAAATAGAAAAAGGTGCCAGCAGACAAAATCTATTGCTTAAAGTGGTGAAAAGAGGGCTTATCCTAGTACTATTGGGCATTGTGTACAACAATGGATTAGAATTACATCCCATACAGGATATTCGCTTTGGAAGTGTATTGGGCCGGATTGGACTCGCCTATATGTTTGCAAATATCATCTACCTATACACCAAACAGGGAGCACAGATAGTTTGGTTTGTCGGACTCCTTCTAGGCTATTGGTTCTTATTCCTATTCTTTTCGGCCCCAGGTTATCCTATGGGGGATCTTACTATGGAAGGAAATTTTGTCTCCTATTTGGACACCTTGATTTTACCAGGTAGATTGTTTTTAGGGGTACACGACCCAGAGGGGCTTATAGCAACTATCCCGGCAATTTCTACGGCATTGTTAGGAATTTATGTTGGGAATCTCCTAAAGGGCACCACAGTGGATAAAAATATAAACACGGCTATTCGCTTGACCATTATTGGAGTGATTTTGATTATTGTTGCACAGATCTGGAACCTTGTTTTCCCGATTAATAAAAACCTATGGACTAGCTCCTTTGTGCTACAATGTGGAGGCATAAGCACCTTGTTGATGGCTGTCTTTTATTATATAATCGATATAAAGGGATATAAAAAATGGGCCTTTTTCTTTAAGGTAATCGGTATGAACTCCATCCTGATTTATATGTCCGGGGTATTTATTAATTGGAAATATACTACCAACGCCATCTTTCAATGGCTCATCCAGCTAGCAGGAGAGCCCTACGGCGCAGTCGTTATGGTAATTTGTCTCCTTGCCGTAAAATGGGTGTTCTTGTATTTCTTGTACAAGCAAAAACTCTTTTTGAGAGTATAATCATAGATGGATTGCGCGGCTCTCATTTAAAAGAATAAAAATCAGGCGTCCTACCCTCTTTGTTTCCTGAGATTTCCTGTTTAATTTAGGCACTTACCGCGCTTTTCGCTATAAGCACATCATTTATACTTTCCTCCGTGTTATGTCCTTCCAGGTAATTAATTCGATATTATTTTCTTTAAGTTTGGCCCTGTTTTCTTCATTCGTGAAAAAGTCAAAATCGATTTGCCTCCATTCAGAACCGAAATTTGGATGGTTAACGGTAACTCCTTTCATTTCACTATCATCAAAGGCCGGATGAATTAAAATGAGGTTTAGGCCACTTGATAAATTTTCCAAAATCCGACTATAGAAATCGCCCAATTTGCCTGTTTCGAAATACTTAAATTCGGCAACAAAAGCGTTGTCGATTAGAAGATCCTCTTTATCAATATTCAATTTGGGATCTAGCCCAACCATTTCCATTAATTGTTCATTTATTAAAACCGGAAGATTGTATTTTTCGCCTAGGTTCTTGTAAATTTTAAAGAATGCTGGATTAGCCCCCACACTATACATATGCGAATCAATATGAGTAGGTGCCAGTCCAAATTTCAGTGCTTTCTCTATTTGCGCTTCAAGTTCCTTCTGGACATCTATTGGGGAAGCATTTTCTCTTAGTTGATCTCTATTTTTATAAAAATATCCATTTTCGTCCACTAAACTCGGCACTTCGGAAATAGGCAGAATAGGCCCAAATTTATAGTTCTCCCATTCGCAAGTAAGCGTTAAGTGTATCCCAGCATCAAACTGGGGATTATTTTTTGCAAATAAAGCCATTTCATAATACCACGGACAGGGTACCATAATGCTGTATGAATTTATAAATCCGTTCTTAAGCGCTTCTATTGTCGCCCTATTCTCGGAATGTGAAAGTCCCGCGTCATCTGCATGTATAATCAGTAATTTAGTTTTTTCCGAGAACCCCAATTTTTGTAGTGAATCCATTCCCACTCAAGTTTTTATATATGTATGTAGGTTACTAATTTTTGTGAATTGCACCTAAGGTATAAAAATTTGGAGTTCCACTATTAAGTTTTTTGATTCCTTGGCAGCACTTCTTCAGGAAAAGGAAAGATGATGGTAGAGTTTTTTTCGGCGGCTATATTGGAAAGGGTCTGATAGAGTCGCAGCTTTATGGCAGATGGGGATTGATCAATGAGCTTCCCAGCTTCCAATAATTTCCCTGCAGCCTGCTCCTCAGCCAATGCAAGGATAATTCTGGCCCTTCTAGAGCGTTCCGCTTCCGCCTGATTGGCCATCATACGCTTCATGTTTTCGGGTAATTGGATGTCTTTTATCTTGACATCTATAATTTCTATACCCCATTCCTTGGTTTCCAACTCCACAATGCCCTTTATATTTTTCCCCATCTCCTCTCGCTTGGATAAGATAGTATCTAGCTCCACTTTTCCGCAGACATCCCTTAGGGCGGCTTGGGATAATTGGGTAATGGCAAAACGGAATTCCTCTACTTCCAAAACGGCTTTTTCCGGACTGTTTATCCTAAAAAAGACCACGCCGTCTATACTACAGGGTACATTGTCTTCCGTCATTACCTCTTGGGAGATAATATTGATGGTAATCACCCGAATATCTACGACTTGAATGGTCTCTACTAGGGGAATAATCCACCTAAAACCCGGTTGTAGGGTTCTTACATACTTCCCAAACCTAAACTTTAAGGCTCGCTTGTATTCATAAACAATTCGAATTCCAGAAAGGAGAAACAAAATCAGTAATACGGTAAAAATGAACGGTGGTGCCATAGAGTATCTTTTAGTTGAAGATTAAAAAAATTCGTACAAGCAAGATGAAGAGTCAAGGTCATTGCTCTAAAAGTTCTCCATCGACGGGGGTAAGTAAAAAACTTTCTATTTGTAAAGGGGGATACATTTAAAGTTACAAAATAAACCCATGATAACCAAAGGCTTATAGACTCTAAAACCTTATGATATAGCCAGCCTATTTTTTATGCTCAAGATATTTTTATTAACTTACATAGACAAACATGCCCGTTGCGCAAAGTCGGGAGACTTTGCGCAACCTAGCATTACGACAAATTCAACTAAATGAAAGAAGGCTATATCATACGCGAGCAAGAAAAAGCACATTTCATTACTGCTACGGTAGTAGATTGGATAGATGTGTTTACAAGGCAATTATATCGTGATATAGTCATTGACTCTTTGAAATATTGCATAGAAAATAAAGGTTTGATCTTATATGGATATGTAATTATGAGCAACCATATACATATGATCATTCAATCCAATGATGGAAAATTATCCAATCTAGTTCGCGATTTTAAAAAATATACCGCAAATAAGATATTGGATAGCATCCAAAACGAACCAGAGAGCAGACGGGAATGGATGTTGGATAGTTTCAAGAAAGCTACAGCAACACATAGCCGAAATAAGAACTATCAGTTTTGGCAATACGGCAACCATGCAGAAGAAATATATTCTAGCAAATTCATGTGGTCCAAGTTGAATTATGTGCACATGAACCCCGTTCGAGCAGGAATTGTTGAAAGGGCGAGTCAATACAGGTATTCAAGTGCAAGCAATTATGTAGAAAGCAAAGGCTTGGTCGATGTTGAATTAGTAGACAACCCTGTAACAGACGTTCTAAAACCATATTCGTTTTTAAATTATAATCAATGTTAAAATGATCCACGCTCCGCAAAGTCTCCTGACTTTGCGGAACTACCATTACGAAAAACTCAACTAAATAAAAGAAGGTTCGTCCTACGTGAGCAAGATGATAGCCTCATAGTCGTGAGACTTTGCGGAGCGGTCTTTGCGGAACTACCATTACGAAAAACTCAACTAAATAAAAGAAAGCTCGTCCTTCGTGAGCAAGATGATAGCCTCAAAGTCGTGAGACTTTGCGGAGCGGTCTTTGCGGAACTACCATTACGAAAAACTCAACTAAATAAAAGAAGGCTCGTCCTACACGAGCAAGATGATAACCTCAAAGTCGTGAGACTTTGCGGAGCGATGTTTGCGGAACTATCATTACGAAAAACTCAACTAAATAAAAGAAGGCTCGTCCTACGTGAGCAAGATGAGAGCCTCATAGTCGTGAGACTTTCCGGAGCGATGTTTGACATCATTTTCCTATTCAGATTCGTAATTCTGGACGGTTTTTAATAATTCTTTTTCAAATCTGTAAATTTCATCGATTGATTCAATTGCCTCCTTTGATTCTTTCTTGTTTTCGTGGAATAAGCTAATATATTTTTTCCCTCCGTTCAAATGAAGTCGACAAAGTGGCTTTCTGTTATTGTCATCAAGTAATATTCCAAAATAAGATTGTGTGTCTCTGTGGATAATTCTGTCTTTCGGGAGTTTACGCCTTAAGATTGCCACAACGATTTGAAATCCTTCCAATTCCTCTTCGGTTGTTTCAACTTTGCTTTGTGGTTCTTCTTCATCTTGAATCTCTTCATGTTATTTTTCATGTTCCTTGTTCAAGGCCGAAGTCAATCTGTCATTGACTTTTTCACTTATAAATTGATTTGTAGCTTTAAGTACTAAGTCTGAAAATTGGCCCATTACCTTTTCCGTTAATCTGCCGGAATAAACTGGATTAGCAAAATGTCTAACAAACTCATAAGACGGTTCTTGAAATTCCTTTGCAAGCAATTTCTTGATTTCTTTAGTATACTTTAGTGAACTTGCATTATTTACAATTTTACCACGCTCCGCAAAGTCTCCTGACTTTGCGGAACTACCATTACGAAAAACTCAACTAAATAAAAGAAGGTTCGTCCTACGTGAGCAAGATGATAGCCTCATAGTCGTGAGACTTTGCGGAGCGGTCTTTGCGGAACTACCATTACGAAAAACTCAACTAAATAAAAGAAAGCTCGTCCTTCGTGAGCAAGATGATAGCCTCAAAGTCGTGAGACTTTGCGGAGCGATGTTTGCGGAACTATCATTACGAAAAACTCAACTAAATAAAAGAAGGCTCGTCCTACACGAGCAAGATGATAACCTCAAAGTCGTGAGACTTTGCGGAGCGGTTAATTTAACAATATAATTAACACATTATCAATGTGTTCCCTTTAAAAAGCACTTAGGTAGATCGCACTCATTATAGATACCCTAATAAATAGTATATTTATTGAAATAAAGTTTTGTCTACCAATAAACCAACCTTATGCCATTACTAATCGTAATTCTTGGGATACTACTCCTCTTTATATTAATTGCCAGATTTAAACTCAACGCCTTTATAGCCTTTATCATTGTTTCCCTTGCCGTCGGAATTGCCGAGGGTATGGAATTGGAAACGGTGGTCCAATCTATTCAGGACGGGATAGGAAACACTCTTGGCTTTCTTGTCATGATCTTGGGCCTTGGCGCTATGCTGGGCAAGTTGGTGGCCGATAGCGGCGCCGCACAACAGATCACCACCCGTTTGGTTGCCAAATTCGGCATTAAAAACATACAATGGGCTTTGGTATTGACTGGTTTCATTGTGGGTATCCCCATGTTCTACTCCGTAGGATTCGTAATTCTGATCCCCTTGATCTTTACCATTGCGGCATCTACCAAGCTCCCATTATTATACGTAGGACTTCCTATGATCGCCGCATTATCCGTAACTCATGGGTATCTTCCCCCGCACCCTGCCCCTACCGCTATCGCCGCCACCTTTAATGCCGACATCGGAAAGACACTCTTGTACGGGATAATTATCGCTATTCCCGCCATCATTGTAGCGGGCCCCCTTTTTTCCCGAACTATAAAGAATATAGAGGCCACTCCCTTAAAAGAATTTGTTAATCCCCGTATTTTAGAAGAATCGGAAATGCCAGGGATTACCACCAGTATTTTTACAGCTTTGCTGCCCATCATCCTAATCATGCTGTCTACCCTTGCGGATCTGATGCTGCCAGCAGACAACCCCATAATGCCCTTCATCGGTTTTATAGGGAACCCGGCAGTGGCCATGCTTATCTCAGTATTGGTCGCCATTTACACCCTAGGCTTGGCCAGGGGAAAAAAAATGCCCGAAATAATGGGCTCGGTAAGTAGCGGCATCTCTGGGATTACCATGATATTACTTATTATTGCAGGGGCAGGAGCTTTAAAAGAAGTACTTATAGATAGTGGGGTAAGTCAATATATTGCCGAAATATTGAAAGATTCAGCCCTATCTCCCCTAATTTTAGCCTGGATGGTTGCAACGGTCATAAGGGTCTGTGTAGGCTCTGCTACCGTAGCGGGACTCACCACTGCAGGAATCGTATTGCCCCTTGTAGCTGCCACGGGAACAAGTGCAGAGCTAATGGTATTGGCGATAGGATCGGGAAGCCTTATGCTCTCGCATGTAAACGATAGTGGGTTTTGGTTGTTCAAGGAGTATTTTAACCTATCGGTAAACGATACCTTACGAACCTGGACCGTAATGGAAACCACCGTGGGAGTAATGGGCCTAATTGGCGTATTGATCTTAAGTTTATTTATTTAATCTATGAAACACAATAACAGTATCACCGAAAGAATTAAGGAATTGGGATTAGTTTTCCCTCCCGCACCGCCACCGGCCGGGGTCTATAGGCCTTTATTGGTAGTGGACAACTTTTTATATGTCTCGGGCCAAGGTCCTGTAAAGGAAGATGGCTCGCTTATGATAGGTAGGGCAGGTGACGATATCACTGCCGAAGAAGCGAAATTGGCAGCAAGGCAAGTAGCACTTACCATGCTCTCCACCATCCAGACCCACTTTGGGAGTTTGGACAACATAAAGCGCGTAGTAAAGGTTTTAGGAATGGTAAATTGTACCCCAGAATTTGGGAAACAACCCTATGTGGTTAATGGATTTAGCGAATTGATGGCCGATATTTTTGGAAACGAAAATGGAATAGGGGTCAGAAGCGCCGTAGGAATGATGCTCCCAGGAAATATAGCCGTGGAGGTAGAAGCAATGTTCCAATTGCATTGAGGCTTCCCCTGTAAATTCCAAATAGCCTAATCTTATTCATAAAACGATAGAACACTTAACAACAAAACCAATGACAGCACATAATTGGTATACCATAACCGACACCAAAGACATTATTACCCCATCCCTAGTAGTCTATCCAGATCGGATAGAAAAAAATATCAGGACCATGATCAAGATGGCGGGCGGGGTGCAGCGGCTAAGACCACATATTAAAACTCATAAGATGGCCCAGATTGTTCATCTGCAAATAAAGCACGGTATTGAAAAATTTAAATGTGCTACCCTTGCCGAGGCCGAACTTTTAGGAAAATGCGGCGCCAAGGACATCCTTATGGCCATGCAGCCGGTTGCCGCAAACATTGAGCGTTTTTTCACACTGGTCCAAACGTTTCCGGATTCTAATTTTTCTACACTGACCGATAATTTGGAAACTGCAGGGGAAATTGCCAAGATAGCTGCTGAAAAATTTCAAAAAGCATCGCTTTGGCTAGATATCAACAATGGCATGGATAGAACCGGGATATGTCCGGACAAGACCGCACAAGAACTCTATAAATATATACATCATCACCCTAACCTTATCGCCTCAGGATTACATGTGTACGATGGGCATATTCGGATTCAAGATCCCGCAGAAAGAAAAAAGGCGTGTGATCGGGATTTTGCTTCGGTTCTGTTGCTGAAGGACGACTTGGAAAATGCGGGAATACCTGTTCCTACTATAGTCGCTGGAGGTTCCCCAACATTTCCCTTTCATGCCATCCGACAAGGAGTGGAAACCAGTCCAGGAACCACACTCCTATGGGATGCCGGCTATGGCGATTCCTTTAAGGATCTGGAATTTCTTCATGCCGCCGTACTTTTGACCAGAGTGATCAGCAAACCCAATACGGGTAAGGTGTGTTTCGATTTGGGACATAAATGGTTGGCCTCGGAAATGAACTTCCCACGGGTACAATTTTTAGGTGTTGAAAACTGGGAACAGATCGGACAAAGTGAAGAGCATTTTATAGTGCAATACCCACAAGAATCTGAACTTAAAGTAGGCCATCTGGCCTACGCCATTCCTAAGCATATCTGCCCCACCGTAGCAAAATACGATTGGGTATTAACCGCCGTAGATGGTATAATAACCGATTCTTGGAAAGTGGCAGCACGGGATAAAAAAATAACAATTTGAACAATTAGAGGAGAGAAAAAAGAGACGGGAAATTATGTTTGTATTTGACGCACATTTAGATTTAGCCATGAATGCCATGGAATGGAACCGCGACTTAACTTGGAGCGTAGCAGCTATCCGGGAAAGCGAACTTGGGAAGACCGATAAACCGGACCGAGCTAAAAACACGGTTTCATTAGACGCCATGCGAAAAGGGAATATAGGATTGTGCGTAGCCACACAAATCGCCAGATATACAAAACCGGACAACAATCTACCGGGCTGGAACTCGCCACAACAGGCTTGGGCACAAACCCAAGGCCAGCTGGCATGGTATAGGGCCATGGAAGAAGTGGGGAAAATGGTTCAAATTACCAATACCCAAGAGTTGGAGGCCCATTTAGTCATTTGGGAACAGGATCCGTACAAAACCCCCATAGGATATATTCTTAGTTTGGAAGGGGCAGATTCCATTGTCACTATTGGCCATTTGGAACGTTCCTATGAACAAGGACTCAGGGCCATAGGACCAGCACATTACGGTCCGGGTACTTATGCCCATGGCACCGATTCTGTAGGGGGAATTGGCAGCCAAGGGAAAGCCTTATTAAAAGAGATTGAAAGATTGAACCTAATCTTGGACGCAACCCATTTATGTGACCAAAGTTTTTGGGAAACCATGAAAGTATACCAAGGTCCGGTTTGGGCAAGCCATAACAACTGTCGGAAATTTGTGGATCATAACCGTCAATTTTCGGATGCGCAGATCCAGGAACTGATAGCAAGGGAAGGGGTTATTGGAATTGCCTTGGATGCCTGGATGATGGTCCCCAACTGGATAAGGGGCGTGTCTACCCCTCAAAAAACGGGAGTCGCGCTAAGTCATATGATACAGAACATTGATCATATTTGTCAATTGGCAGGCAATACCCTTCATGTTGGAATAGGAACCGATCTGGATGGTGGTTTTGGAAAAGAACAATCTCCGCTAGATCTGGATACCATTGCAGACCTTCAAAAAGTCCCACAGTTATTATCAGAAAAAGGATACACCCCTGATGATATAGAAAATATAATGAGCAAAAACTTTATAAGGTTTCTTAAAAAAACATGGGGATAATCAACCTAAAGTGGATCCCATTATCACATACCAATATCACTACAGGAATCTAGGAAAGCGTAGTTCTATTACAAATTGCCTACTACAATGATACTGAAGCTTTTAATTTAACATCAATTTAAATTATTAATGGCAAGGTATTTGATATTTTTGTAGGTCAACTGCACCTACAAATGGCCTTATGAGAATTGTATATTTGTGTTATATCGTATTTTTGGTTTCCGCTTTGGGAATGGCACAGACCGATCTCCCTACCACCCAACCTTTGAAAATTGAAGGGGATAGGGGAGCCAAGGATAACCCAAATGAGGGTACAGCTTTAAAGATTCCCTCTATTTACGATATAAAACCAACTACCAATCTAAGGGATTCCTTAACTGCTCGCCAAATAAATATGTTACCTACTAGGAATTTAGTACAGGCAGGCCACGGATTAAAAATAGATCCGAAAATTCGGGAGAAAGAAGATAAGACTTCCTCACAATACTTTGGAGATATGTACTTGGGTGATATTAAAAGTAATGGGAAATTTGTTGGAATCGTTTACAGAGATCACGAATATGTTGATGGCGATCGTATCAAAGTTTATCTAAACGGTAAGGTTGTAGAGCCCAACGTCTTTCTGACCGCCGCATTTAAAGGCATTAATCTGGACCTTGAAAAAGGGTTTAACAGAATAGATTTTGAGGCATTAAACCAAGGAACCTCTGGTCCTAACACCGCTCAGGTAAATGTGTATGACGACCAAGGCAAAATGATCCATTCCAATATGTGGAATTTATCAACTGGATCTAAGGCTACTATTATTGTAGTCAAAGAATAGATAAGTAACTTCTTAGCGTGCAGAGTCGGGAAATATTTAGATTTACGGATTTCGCTCTCCAGGGCGATAAGTTTCTTCTGCTCTCTTAAGCACATCCTCCTTATAAAATGCCACTTCCTTAAATTCAGCCTTAGCATAAGGCAGAGCCTGATCATCAAAATGTGAGGAAGTCGGGTCACTGCTCTGTCCGCCTGCCAATATACTTTTTGCCCTTACCTTCTCCCCAAATTCTACTACCGCCACAAAACTGTTGCCACGGGTACCGTAAATTTTCTTGGTATTGTTATCATAACTAGTACCGTATGCCGCCAAGGCACCCCAACGGCCAGAAGCGTAACCAATAGGCATGCTGGGAAGGCTATCATTGAACGGTTGCCTAATTTCTCCATTTATACGTTGGAATCTATTTACTTTACCCCAGGGCATATGCCAAGTCCCAAAATCACTTTCGAGCTGTGCTACCACCTCGGCAAAAATGGCCAATCGCTCTGAAAACGGGGATTTTGTGCCAAAATAATTTATAGCTTCCATATCGCTCATTTCTTTAGGTAATATCCCTTTTCTACCATAAAGAGTGCCATAATAATGGGCCAAGGTCATCCCCACCGCTTCGGTAGAGGTTCTCAAATCCCATTTTCGCAATACTTCTATTGGGGCCTTTAATTGTACATTTTCAGAAGCTATTCTATCATAGGCCTCTACCAGACCGGAAATCAGTTTTTCAAAGGCGGGCAGATAAGGATCGTGTGCCAAGGTGATTAAATTATCTAAGGTGAAATTGTTCTTGTCCTTCAACAAATTGATGGCGTGTACTCCCCTAAAATTCTCTTGGTCTATGGACATATAATTGGGGTACGCTTCCTTTTTGGGACTGAATTCCAAGGCTGCGGTATAGGGGGTGGAATTACAGTTCTGAAGCCATCCATTCTCGGGATTCAACAACAGGATATTTTCCTCCACTGTATGCAATCCCTGCCAATCGGTTTTTGGGTCACTACCCTCCACTGGTTGGGAATAGTCGAAGGACGAATCCCTTTTCGGCACAAAATTACCATGAAAATAGGCGATGTTCCCCTCTGCATCGGCATAGACGGTATTATTGGAGGAATTGGTGCGCATGTCCATCATTTTCCTAAACCCCTTATATCCCTCCTGTTTGGTGCGTATAAAGGATTGCTCCAGGGCTTTTTTAGGTTCCCACATCATTGCGGTAGCTACCCATCTATCCTCTGCCATATGCGTAATGGGTCCGTGGTGGGTCCGGTAGGCAGGGAATATCCTTTCCTTTACTACACCATCTTCCTGATATTTCAGGGTGATTTCCGAGCTTTTTACTGGCCTAAGCTCCTCTCCATAGGCATAGTACAACCCCTCATCCTGTTGTACTATGGTTTCTATAAATTCGTCCATAATATCGGTATAGGTGGAGGTATGCATCCACCCAGTCTTCTCATTAAACCCTTGATAAACAAAGAACTGACCCCATGTAACCGCCCCATAAGCGTTTAGTCCCTCTTCACTGGCAATATGCACCTCACCCCTAAAATAAAAGGAGGTATGTGGGTTAATTAAAAGCAGGGTATTGCCAGATTCCGTCAATTTTCCCGATATCGCAATCCCATTGGAACCCTGGGGTTCTTCCTGTTTTTGTTCTTTCTTCAGTTTAAAAGCTTCCATTTCAGGAATGGCCATCCCGCTTTCATAAAATGCCTTAATTTTTTTGGTGGAAATTCGCTCAATATCCCCTCCAATAGATCCCTCACTAAAATACATGGGCATCCAAGGCTCAAAACGGGTCAATAGTTTTGGCGTTACTTCAGGGTGCGTATGTAGGTAATAATTTATACCATCGGCAAATGCCCGGCACAATTCTTTTAACCAAGTGGGACTGGCCTCGTAGTTGGCCACGGCCTCTTCTTGTGTCATAAACAACTTGGCCCTTAAATCACTGTAGACAGCCTCTTCCCCTTCCACCTCGGCCAACCTACCCGTAGCCCATATATAGTTTTGTTCCACCCTATTAAAATCGTCCTCACATTGTGCATACAACAAGCCAAAGACTGCATCGGCATCCGTTTTTCCATAAATATGCGGAATTCCAAAATCGTCCCGAATAATGGTCACCCTCTCGGCCTGTGCTTTCCAACCCTCAATATCGGACTTGGCCTGATCCATTTTACGGGAGAATAAGGAAAGAGCAAGAAAAAAGTAAAACAGTTTCATGTCTGGAAATTTATAGTTTTTTAAGGGTCATACTTCGACTGTTCCTACCTACGATAAGTAAACTTGCCTGACGATCAGGATCGCATATTATAATTGGTATTTTACGATCAGCTTTCGGTCATGCGCAATTCATAATTCGATCGGGCAATAGGCTGTTGACTAAGGTACTCGTAAATAATTGGGCGACAATATCCCTAATTAAAAAGTTTTTCCTACTTTTTAATAACCAATTAATAACCAGCAAAATTATTGTGTTTATGAATAGGACAGAAGTTCAGGTAAACTGGGGATAACTTTAGTTACTTTTACACTTTCCATTCATTTTTCAAAATAAAAACAGATTAAATGTCCGATAAAAAAGTAAGTATTCTTTCCGCTTTTAAAACTATTATTTGGCCAAGGCGCAAATTGGTTTTTATAGGGTTGCTATTAATCGTCATCAGTAGGGCTGCCAGTTTTGTCGCCCCTTTGTCTCTACAATATTTAATGGATGATATAATCCCTAACAAGGACTTAGAATTCTTAAAACTTCTATTACTTGTCGTAGGATTGTCCATCTTGGTCCAGGCCGTTACCTCATTTTTACTCACCAAAATACTTAGCGTTCAGGCTCAGTTCCTTATATCTGAACTGCGTGCCCAAGTACAAAAAAAGATTTTGACCCTTCCCATCCGATTTTTCGACAACACAAAATCCGGTGCTTTGGTCTCTAGGATCATGACCGATGTAGAAGGTGTTAGGAACCTAATTGGCACTGGATTAGTCCAATTAGTTGGCGGTACTATTACAGCAGTGGTCTCCTTGATTCTTTTGTTGCGAATAAGTCCCTCTATGACGGTTTTTACATTGATTCCCCTCATAATTTTTGCGCTGATCGCCCTAAAAGCTTTTAAGATCATCAGACCCATTTTCAGGAATAGGGGTAAAATAAATGCCGAGGTAACCGGAAGGCTTACGGAAACCTTGGGAGGCATAAGAGTCATAAAAGGATTTAACGCAGAGGAACAAGAAAACAAAATTTTTGAGGAAGGGGTAGATCGACTTTTTCAAAATGTAAAAAAGAGTCTGACGGCCACGGCCTTTATGACTAGCTCCGCCACTTTTTTATTGGGTATTGCCACTACCGGAATTATGGGAATAGGGGGTTATAAGATTATGATGGACCAGCTCACCATTGGAGAATTCCTAGAATTCACATTTTTATTGGCATTAATGGTAGCACCCATAGTTCAAATGAGCAATATTGGGAGTCAACTTACCGAAGCGCTCGCAGGATTGGACCGTACCGAAGAGCTGATGAATATGACCGCCGAGGCACAAGAAGAGGAAAGGACCCTCATTTTAGAAGATATAAAGGGCGATATAGCATTTAACGATGTTTCCTTTGCCTATGAAGAGGACAACGAGGTGCTTCACAATATAAGTTTCACTGTCAATTCTGGGCAGGTAGTGGCTCTTGTTGGAAGTTCCGGTTCAGGTAAATCTACCATTGCCGGATTGGCAGCTAGTTTCCTCAACCCCGTATCGGGAACCATAACGGTAGACAATAAAGATCTTTCCAAAGTAAACCTCAACAGCTTTCGAAAAAATCTTGGTGTGGTCTTACAGGACGAGTTTTTGTTTGAAGGCACTATTAGGGAAAATATTATGTTCCCTAGACCTAATTCAACCGAAACCGAATTACAGAAAGCCGTAAAAGCCGCCTATGTGGATGAATTTACAGATAGGTTTGAAAAAGGCCTAGATACCCTGATCGGGGAACGAGGCGTAAAACTATCAGGCGGACAAAGGCAACGTATTGCTATAGCTAGAGCCGTTTTGGCTAACCCCAAAGTATTGATCTTGGACGAGGCCACTTCCAATTTGGACACCGAAAGTGAAGCCTTAATCCAAAAAAGTTTAGCGACGCTTACCGAAGGAAGGACCACCTTTGTGATTGCCCACCGTTTAAGCACCATTAGGAAAGCCCACCAAATTCTGGTCATAGAAAATGGTAGGATTGCCGAAAGGGGAACACATGATGAACTGATCGCCAAGGAAGGTAGGTACTACAACCTATTTACCTATCAGGCAAGGATTTAATGTTTTAAGACTTTTACAGGATTATGGAGAGGATCGGAGTCATATGTTGGTTGTTATTTCTTTTAGCGATACAAAGTAAGGCCCAAGAAATATCGGCAGAGCACTATACTTCCATCCATAGGGCTTTGGTCCGAGGCGATAGCACCCAGAAAAACATTTCCCTTGTCTTTACTGGAGATCAATTTGCCGATGGCGGGTCCTACCTCCATCAACTTCTGAAGAAAGAAAAGATTTCCGCCTCCTTCTTTTTTACGGGTAATTTTTACCGAAATCCTAAATTTAATCGACTCATAAAAAAACTGGTCCGTAACGGACATTATCTAGGGGCACATTCTAATAAACACTTATTGTATTGCGATTGGACCCAGAGAGATAGCCTTTTGGTTACCCAAGAGGAATTTAGTGTAGACCTCCTAGAAAATTACTGGGAGATGGCTAAATATGGGATAGAAAGAAAGGATGCTCCTTATTTCCTCCCTCCTTATGAATGGTATAATAACACCATAGCCACATGGACCCAAGAACTAGGTTTCACCTTAGTCAATATGACCCACGGGACCTTGTCCCATGCAGATTACACTACCCCTAATCACAATAATTATCGTTCCAGTAAAATTATATTGGAAAGTATTATCGATTATGAAGAAAGAAACTGCAGGGGTTTAAATGGATTTCTATTGCTGGTGCACATTGGCACCGACCCTGCAAGGACCGATAAATTCTACCATTATTTACCCTCCTTAATCGCTCATTTAAAGAATAAAGGCTACCAATTCACCACTGTTACCCAACTTCTTCCACAACATTAACGAATGCTCCCCGGCAAGTGGTTTAGCCTAACAATGTTCTATTACAATCTCCTTATCCACCTCTAAAATCGACCTATACAACACTGCACTTTGCAATAGTAGATTATACATCCCAAAAACAATAGAAACAGGCGCAAGGGATCAAAACACAACCTTTAAAAAGGAGAGATGTTTAAATGCAAGCAGTATAATCCTTATATTTAAGTTCCATAAATTTATAACTTACCAACCATGAAAAGTGCCATCATTCTATTCCTAACCGTTATTTTAGGCCATTACTCCATGGCCAGCGATACTCCAAAAGGCCCCTTTATCCGGATCAATCAAATTGGATATATGTTAGAGGAACATAAAACGGCCGTTGTTTTCTCCCATTCCAAAGTAGCCGAAACTTTTGAACTGATCAATGTAACTACCCAAAAAGCGGAAATTACCCTAAGACCAAAAAAATCCAAAAAAGAGGGATGGGGTACATTCGACTATTATTATGAACTCGATTTTTCCAACTACATAACCAAGGGCACTTATTTTATTCAGGGTAAAAATTCTAAAAGTAGATCCAACTCCTTTTCCATTGGAAACGATGCCTACCATCAAAAGCCGGATATACTGCTAGAATTTATGAGACAACAACGTTGTGGTTACAATCCTTATTTTGATATGGTCTGTCACCAACGCGATGGTCGATCGGCCTATGGTCCTATGCCAGAGGGGACCTTTGTGGACGCCACTGGAGGATGGCACGACGCCGGGGATCAACTTAAGTACCTAATTACAGGAAGTTACGCCACTGCCCATATGCTGATGGCCTATGAATTGTTTCCGGACACCTTTGAAGATCGAGTAAACCACTTGGGACAGCCTATCCCCAATGGAATTGCCGATGTTTTGGACGAGGCGAAATGGGGATTGGACTGGATATTAAAACTACACCCAGGTCCCGACCAACTGATCCATCAAATTGCGGACGATCGCGACCATATTGGCTGGAAAATGCCCGATGAGGACACCTCCGATTACGGATGGGGACCCAACAGTTATAGGGTTGCCTATTTCGCTACGGGCACACCACAAGGCCTAAACAAATATCAAAGCGAAGCCACAGGCGTATCCAATTTGGCAGGGAGATCTGCTGCGGCTCTTGCCCTAGCATCCAGAATATGGAGAACGGAATTAAAAGATACCGTTTTTGCTACCATATGCCTAAATGCAGCAAAGACACTTTACCAATTAGGCCAAGAGAAAGAAGGGTTCCAGCAAGGAAATTCTTATGGCGCCCCCTATAGGTATTCAGAAAAATCATGGGCAGATGATATGGAATGGGGTGCAGCAGAACTTTACAAAAGCACCGGAAAAAAGGAGTATTTAGTAGAAGCCAAGGAATACGCGGTACAGGCCAACACCGTTTCCTGGACAGCAAAAGATTCTGTTGCTCATTATGAATTCTACCCCTTTATCAACTTAGGGCATTTTGCGCTATACGATCAGGTGGACGACAAATTTAAGGAGACCTTGGCGGGATATTACAAAACAGGATTGGAGGACAACGTAAAAAGAGCCTTAAAAAACCCTTATAATATTGGGGTCCCTTTTGTCTGGTGTTCCAATAATTTGCTTACCAGCATCATTACACAGGGAATTCTTTACGAAAGAATGACGGGCGACAAATCTTATAGTCAGTTTGTTGTAGCACAACGCGATTGGCTGTTTGGCAGAAACCCATGGGGCACCTCTATGTTCACCAAACTCCCGGAAAATGGGGAATATCCCTTGGATGTACACACTAGTACCTGGGCGCTGACCCAAAAAGAGATTCCTGGCGGACTGGTTGACGGACCAGTGTACGCTTCCATCTTTAATTCCTTAAAAGGCCTTCACCTCGCAAATCCTGATGAATTTAAAGCCTTTCAAAATACTTATGTAGTATACCATGATGATATTGGGGATTATTCTACCAACGAACCCACTATGGATGGGACCGCAGGATCTATCATCATGATGGCGCATTGGGCCAATATGACTAAAAAGGAATGAAAAGCATTATGAAATCTTAAAGCCTATTAGCTTTCCGGTGCCAGAGTAACTTCTAGACCCTCTAAATCTTCAGTCATTTGAATTTGACAGCCTAAACGGCTGTTATTCTTCACGTGAAATGCTTCCGCCAACATAGCGTCTTCATCATCGGACATTTCCGGAAGCGGATGGTCAGATTCCACATAACACTGGCAAGAGGCACACATGGCCATTCCTCCACATATCCCAATAGTGCCCTCAGGAGCAAGTTCGTAAGAACGTACGATCTCCATAAGGTTCATATTCATATCCGTTGGGGCATCAACTTCGTGCAATACTCCGTCCCTATCCTTAATTTTTATTTTTATATCGCTCATTATGTTGGTTAAAATGACAAAAGCTCACTACAAAGTCCCAAAATACAAAAAGGGCGAAACCAATCTGGATCTCTTTTATTTTTGAAGTGAATACCGTTGTAAATGCAGTTTTAGAAGTTTAGGTATTCGTTAAATATCTATTAAATTATGGTTTTTACCACCGCTTTGGGAGCTTCTTTCTTACTTCCGTCAAAACCGGAAACACCGCCTACAGTTGTATATTTCATAACGTATTTTTTATCTGGAAAAATACGCTGATAGGCACTTTGGCACATTAAGGTTGCCTCGTGAAAACCACATAGGATCAACTTTAATTTTCCAGGATAGGTATTTACATCTCCGATGGCGTATATGCCAGGTATATTGGTCTGATAATCAAAAGTATCCACTTTAATGGCATTTTTCTCGATTTCCAGTCCCCAATCTCCTATTGGACCTAATTTTGGGGAAAGCCCGAACAAGGGGATAAAATGGTCTACTTCGTGTATGATTTCCTCATCAATATCTCCCGATTTTTGAATCACAACCGCCTCTAGGGTGTCGGTTCCCTTTAATCCTACCACTTCTGCAGGGGTAATTAGTTTAATACGACCAAGGTTTTTAAGGGTCTGGACTTTCTCAACGGAATCCAAAGCTCCCCTAAATTCATTTCTCCTATGTACCAAGGTTACCTCCGAAGCCACATCGGCCAAAAAAATACTCCAATCCAAGGCAGAATCTCCTCCCCCTGAGATCAGGACTCTTTTATCGCGAAAAACCTCTGGGTCCTTTATAAAATAGGAAACGCCCTTATCCTCAAAAGCATTTAAATTGTTTATCAGGGGTTTTCTTGGCTCGAAGCTCCCCAAACCACCTGCTATGGCAATTACTGGTGCATTGTGCTTGGTCCCCTTATTAGTAGTAACTACAAAAGTCCCATCTTCCAATTTCTCTATGGTATTAGCGCGTTCCCCAAGGGTAAAACCTGGTTGAAACGGCTTAATCTGTTCCATTAAATTATTCACGAGATCTCCTGCCAATACTTCAGGAAACCCAGGAATATCATAAATGGGTTTTTTAGGATAAATCTCCGAACACTGTCCCCCTGCCTGCGGCAGAGCGTCTATAAGGTGGCACTTTAACTGTAATAGGCCTGCTTCAAAAACAGCAAAAAGGCCAGTAGGACCAGCACCAATTATTAGAATATCTGTTTTAATCATGAAAAAGTAAGCTTAAAATAGCCGTAAAGCTATAAAAGGAGATGGTATCAGTTTATGATAATAATCAGATATTCACTCCACATTAATCACTTCTAGTATCTGAGGCGCATATTTTTTTATGGTCATTTCTACACCGGTTTTAAGGGTCATTTGGTTTACTGTACAGCCCACACATGCCCCTTCCAATCTAACTTTTACAGAAGTATCGTTATCGATGGAAATAAGGGAAATATCCCCTCCATCACTTTGTAAAAAAGGTCGGATTTCATCCAGGGCCTTTTCTACATTATTCTTTAGTTCAATAGATGTCATAGTTACTTCTTTTTAACAGCCGAACAACCCGCCATTGTAGTTATTTTAATAGCTTCCGTAGGCGGTAAGCCCTTGTTCCTTCCTACTACTTCCCTAACCACATTTTTGGTGATTTCCTCAAATGCGCTCTCTATCGGTGTAGCAGTTTGCATTGCTGCTGGCCTTCCTAAATCCCCAGCTTCCCTAACACTCTGCACCAAAGGAATTTCTCCCAAGAATGGCACTTTTAGATCTTCTGCCAAATGCTTGGCACCTTCCTTACCAAAGATATAATATTTATTGTTTGGCAATTCATCAGGAGTGAAATAGGCCATATTTTCTATTATCCCCAAAACCGGAACGTTAATGGACTCTTGTTGGAACATGGCAACCCCTTTCCTAGCATCGGCCAAAGCCACCTCTTGGGGAGTGCTCACTACTACCACACCCGTGATGGGCAACGACTGCATTATACTCAAATGTATATCTCCTGTACCCGGAGGCAAATCGAGCAACATAAAGTCCAACTCTCCCCAATGGGCATCAAAAATCATTTGATTAAGGGCTTTCGCCGCCATTGGGCCTCGCCAAATTACCGCTTGGTTAGGTTGAGTAAAGAATCCTATAGAAAGGATTTTTACCCCATAATTCTCCACGGGTTTCATCTTAGATTTCCCGTCAATATTAACTGATAGGGGCTTTTCCAAAGCAACGTCGAACATGATAGGCATGGAAGGACCATATATATCAGCATCCAACAAACCTACCTTAAATCCCATTTTCGCCAAGGTAACCGCTAAGTTTGCTGTAATGGTAGATTTACCTACCCCTCCTTTACCAGATGCGACGGCAATAATATTTTTGATCCCGGGAATAGCCTTCCCTTTAATTTCGTTTACCTCGGCTTTGGCTTTGGCAGGGGTCTCAACCTTTACATTAACGGTTATTTTAGCCTTTTGGTAAACTTCGGAATGGATAATTTTTAAAATTTCCACCTCCGTTTTCTTTCGGGCCTGCAAGCTAGGGTTGGCAATAGTAATATCTACCACCACCTCATCACCAAACACCATTATATTTTTTAATGCACCACTTTCAACCATGTTTTGGCCCTCTCCTGGAACCGTGATATTCTCCAGTGCCTTCCTTATATCGTTCTTGTCTAATTTCATCCTAATACATTCTTATTCAGTTTTTATTAAAACTGATTCTAAATTACAAAGATAAGGTTTAGGACCGAGAATAAGAAGCATGGAATTAAAAAGTAACACCTATAAGAGGCCATTATTTTTATAGCGTAGAAAAGTAAATAAAAAATGGGGGGCGATAATCTCTATTGCAACTCCTTCCAGGGGTCCCAGAAGAATTTTTCAAACTCCACAATTTGATTGTCTACTATTATAATCCCCTCATTTTCCAGTAATTGCTGCATCAAATTAGTCCCATCAAAGTGATGTTTCCCAGTTAATAGACCCTTGCGGTTTACCACCCGATGTGCGGGGACATCCTCCATATTATGGGCGCTGTTCATAGCCCAACCTACCATCCGTGCACTCCTTGCCATACCTAAATATTTGGCAATGGCGCCGTAGGATGTCACGCGCCCATAGGGTATCTCCCGGACTACGACATACACTTTTTGGAAAAAGTTGGTGTTTTCGGGATTCATTAGGTATACAAAATCCGGATTAAAGTAATTACGAGTAAAAGCATCATTAAAACGCTTAGGATATAGTTGGAATTTTTTGAAAACCTGCCGGATTTTATTTCCAACTTGGTAAAATAAATAGTGTACAAATAAAGCACAGTAAAGGTTCCACAACCTGCGGCCAAAATAAAGGTGGCTATGTCCTTAAATTGAAATTTGATCCAACCAGAGGCATTCCACATTGCGTTAAGCCCACTGTAATAAGGGATGGCAAGTAAGTTTACGGCTGCTAATAACACCCCTTTAAAAAAACTGTTCCTCTTGCTTACCTTAACAATCTCTAGAGGGGCCTCCCCATTGATTTTTGCGGCTTTTAAAAAAAAATATATTGCAAAAAAGGCAAAGATGACCAGCGCTATCTTTAACAACAGATCTATTACCCCGGGATTATTAAATAAGTATTTAGAGATTAATACGGAAATATAGGCTTGGACCATGATCATGCATGCCACCCCCAAACTAAAAATTATTCCGTTAGTCTTCCCTTTTTCTACGCTGATCTTGGCAGCGTTCATATTTAACAATCCAGGAGGTACCGTAGCCATAAAGGCTGCAGAGAAGGTGGCAAAAAAAAGAACTATAATATGCTCCATGGACTAATATACTCTAAACTTGATATATGTAATGGGCTTTCCTTTTTCAAGATACTGCTTTTCATAGAATGTCTGAATTTCCAATACTTCCTTAGGACTTCCTTCGTTCTTGTACACATCGTGATTGGCATAGATAACTTCCAAACCGCTTCCATGTAAGAGTCCTAAAGTATAGCCATGCATAAACTCACTATCGGTCTTTAGGTTTACGGTACCTTCTTCTTTTAGTATCGTTTTATATTTTTCTAGAAACAGGGCATTGGTAAGCCTGTGTTTAGTTCGTTTGTATTTGATCTGCGGATCTGGAAAGGTAATCCAAATTTCGGAAACCTCATTTTCATCAAACAGCTCATCAATTAATTCTATCTGCGTTCTAATAAATGCGGTATTCTTAATGCCTTCGTCTATAGCAGTTTTAGCACCACGCCAAAATCGAGCTCCCTTAATATCGATCCCAATAAAGTTTTTATTCCCATTTTGCTGGGCCATACCGATGGTGTATTCACCCTTTCCACAGCCAAGCTCCAGGACTATAGGATTGTCATTCCCGAAAAATTTATTCCATTTTCCTTTATGTGGGAACCCTTCGTTTACAATTTCCTCCCTGGTAGGTTGTATTACGTTTCCAAAGGTCTCGTTCTCCTTAAATCTTTTAAGTTTGTTCTTGCTTCCCACAGATTTCAACTATTTAATAATTTGGCAAAGCTAAGGAAATCTAACTTGTTTCTCAGGGGTGTGCCATTACCATCTTAAAAATAGCTCCAAACAACTGTTTTAATAAGGATGTAAAGCGACCTACTACGGCAACGGGCATTACCAAAAATAGATTAAAACGCTGGAAACATGAGGGAAATCCGCGGAATTACAGTTCCAGATTACGCCTTCTTAATAATGGATTTTTCTAAGGTAAATGAAAATTCCGAGCCAATATCATGAACACTCTCCACATAAATCTTTTCGTCATGGGCCTCAATAATGTGTTTTACTATTGCTAAACCAAGCCCAGAACCACCTTCTGTACGGCTACCGCTTTTATCTACTCTATAAAAGCGTTCAAATATCCTTCCAAAATGTTGTTTAGAAATCCCCTCCCCGTTATCGGTTACCCTTACAATAACCTTATTTTTTATCAAGTTCTCCACACTTACCTCCGTGGTACCATTCCTTTGTCCGTATTTTATGGAATTCACTAAAAGGTTGGTAATTACCTGTTGTATCTTTTCTTTGTCTGCCCTAACAAAGATCGGCTTCTTGTATTCCATATCGAACGTCAGGATTATGTCTTTTTTCTCGGCTTTCATTTCCAAAAGTTCAAAAACATTTCGTACTAATTCCAAAATATCAAAATCCTCGAGATTCATTTTTTGGCCTTCTACCTCCAATTTCGTGATCAAATCCAAATCTTGGACAATATAAATAAGCCGCTCTACCCCTTTATTGGCACGTTGTAAATATCTTTTTCGCAACTCCTTGTCATCCATAGCGCCGTCTAGCAGCGTTAGGATATATCCCTGCACCGTAAAGAGTGGGGTTTTTAATTCGTGAGAAACGTTGCCCAAAAAGTCTTTCCTGTACTCTTCCCTTATTTTCAGGGTGTCGATTTCGATTTTCTTGTCCTTTGCAAATTTTTCTATTTCGTTAGTCAACGTCCGCATATCAGTAGTCACGGTCCTAGAAGCCAGGGAAGTGGATTGAAGGAGGGTAACATCCTTATATATTTTTTCTATCCTTCTATAAATAAATTTCTCTACCCTAACTTGAAGAATAACAAAAGAAATGACACTAGCGGCAATTGTAAATCCAACTAATTGCCACCAATCCTCTTTTCCCGTAAGGAGCTGTATTACCCAAAGTAACAGGGATAATACTACCGAAATCAGTAATCCAGAACGCAGTGCAAATCGATATGATTTTTTTATGATGGTCGCCATTACAATACAAACTTATACCCTACTCCCTTTACGGTTTTAAAATGATCGTCTCCAAGTTTTTCACGTAATTTCCGAATATGAACATCTATAGTCCTACCTCCAACAACCACTTCGTTTCCCCAAACCCTATCCAATATCACGTCCCTCTTAAAAACCTTATTGGGCTTGGAAGTCAAAAGCGCCAATAGCTCAAATTCTTTTCTGGGTAGAATTATCTCTTCCCCTAGATTAATAATTTTATATTCCTCTCTATTGATAGTGATATCACCTACATTAACGATGTCCGCTTCCTCAATCCCATCATTCTTTAGTCTTCTCAGCAAAGCTTTTACCTTGCTCACCAAAACCTTGGGTCTTATGGGTTTGGTGATATAATCGTCCGCTCCGGCATCAAACCCGGCCATCTGGGAATAGTCTTCTCCTCTGGCGGTAAGAAAGGTAATTATAGTATTTTCCAAACCGGCAGTTTTACGAAGAATTTCGCAGGCTTCGATCCCGTCCATTTCTGGCATCATTACATCTAAAATGATTAAATGCGGCTTTTTTTTCTTTGCCTTGGCGACGCCCTCAACGCCATTTTTTGCAGTAAAGACATCATATCCCTCAGCAGATAAATTATAACTCACAATTTCTAGAATGTCGGGCTCATCATCCACTAGGAGTATTTTAATATCTTTCTTTTTCATCTATTTCTTTTGCTTTTTTTACGATTTTCTATTCCTGGGAACAGTTTGCAAACTTTCTTTTAATTGGTAAGGGACATCCCTATTTACATCACTTAATGCTCTTGATTTACCATTTCAAAAGTAAAGATAATACTATTACCCCTAACCAATTAACGATCATTTCATATAGTAACAATATGGTAACCTTTAGCCAACAAATGGTTAATATCGGGCTAACCCCAGCTTTACAATTGAGTGATTTATTTGCAGTGTTTTATAAATCGAACTAAACATTAAAAAAATGAATCTTAGAAAAACACTTCAATCCAAACAACTGCAATTCGCTGCAATAGCATTCCTTAGTATTTTACTCACCTCTTGCAGTAACGATGACGAGCCACCAGTTTCCGATGCAATTGCCACTTGTAATGACGGCATTCGCAACCAAGGGGAAAAGGGAATAGATTGCGGCGGACCCAATTGCCAGCCTTGTATAGATGACATAGCCACTTGCAATGACGGCATTCAGAACGGGGATGAAACCGGAATAGATATAGGAGGCGCCTGTGCCGAAATAATTACCATCTCGGGAGAAATAAGTTCAGACACCAAATGGACGGCCAACAATATATATCATTTGGCGGGGAAAGTGGTAGTGGGGGTAGGAAAGACCCTTACCATAGAACCGGGTACCATTATAAAAGGAAAGTCTGGTAGCGGATCCCTAGCTTCTGCACTAATTGTACAGAGAGGCGCTACCATTATGGCCAAGGGAACTGCAGGAAATCCCATTATTTTTACTGCGGAAGCCGATAATATTGGTGTAGGCCAAAAAGCCGGAACCAACTTGGACGAATCCCAAAGGGGGCTTTGGGGCGGACTTATCATTCTAGGAAGGGCAAGTGGATCCTTTAAAGGAGATGTGTCTGAAGTACAGATAGAAGGAATTCCTGCAGATGACACCTATGGACTATACGGTCCAGGGGATGCACTAAACGATGAGGATAATTCCGGGGTTTTACAGTATATCTCCATTAGACATGGGGGCGCATTGATAGGGGAAGGAAATGAAATAAACGGACTTACCCTAGGCTCTGTAGGAAGTGGCACTAAAATAGACCATATTGAAATTGTGGCCAATGTAGACGACGGGATCGAGTTTTTTGGGGGTACCGTAAACGCGACCAATCTTTTGGTATGGGCACAGGGAGATGACGCTTTGGACATAGATCAGGCTTATTCTGGCACCATAGACAATGCAGTAGTCATATTAGAGGAGTCTTCAGATCACGCCTTTGAAATTGATGGGCCCGAGGGATCCCTTGAAGGCTCTTTTACCTTAAAAAATGCTACTATTATTGGTAGTGCTACAGCCGCAGACGGGGAATATGCAGATTACCGCAGCAACGCCATGGGGACTACCTCCAATATTTATGCCTATGGATTTCCAGAGGGCAAGGATGTGGAATTGGACGCTAACGATGTGGCCCAAAACTTTTTAGACGGCAAATTGGTTTTTGAAGCCTGGGAAGTGGTAGGTTTTGATAACTCTATATTTTCGGAAAAAGTAAAAAAAGATGCCACCGGAAACGACGTACAGTCTAAAATAATCCTAGCCCCCTCCTTTACGGAAAGAGCGGCAGCTTGGACTACTCAAGTGGAAAAAGACGCACAAACCGTTGGAGCGGACACCTCCGTTTTTTCATGGACCTTTTACGCTATGAGCCAAGGAGCCTCTGCTTTCTAAGACAAAATAATTTTCTCACCAATTTATCATTTGCCCGCCAACACCTAATTGCGGGCAATTGGTCCTTTTATAGTTAACGAACTTTTTATATGAAATATCAACTTAGACTCTCCATTTTTATATTCTTCCTATTTCAGCTCCTATATCCCCAAGGCGGGGAGGTAATTGGCTCCCTAATAGATGCCGACTTTCAGGATCCCGTCCCATTTGCCAACATCATTGTTAAGGGAACATCAGTAGGGACTACCACAGATTACGATGGAAATTATAAGCTTGAGTTGGAAGAAGGCACCTACTCCCTCGCGTTTTCCTTCATCGGCTATAAAACAGTAGAAGTTACAGACATTGTGGTTTCCCAGAAAGAGTCTATTAAGTTAGACGTCACCATGGAAACTTCTGCCGAGGGGCTGGAAGAGGTTGTGGTATCGGTAAGTATTAAAAAAAACACCGAAAAGTCAGTTTTGGGCATTCAAAAAAGGGCGGTGAACCTGTTGGACGGACTCTCTGCGGAGACCTTCAAAAAAATGGGGGCCAACGATGTGGCAAGTGCCATTAAAAGCGTCCCGGGAGTATCTGTACAAGGCGGGAAATATGTATATGTTAGGGGACTCGGGGATCGGTATACCAAATCTATTTTGAACGGGGTAGATATACCTGGTCTTGATCCGGACAGAAATACCATCCAATTGGATATTTTTCCCACCAATATCATAGACAATATCCTGGTACTTAAATCGGCCTCCGCAGATCTACCCTCAGATTTCACGGGAGGAATCGTCAATATTATGACCAAGGACTATCCCAATAAAAAAGAACACAGCTTCTCTTTAAGCGGCAGTTATAATCCTGAAATGCACTTTAATGAGAATTATTTGGATTACAAAGGAAGCTCCACTGATTTTCTGGGGTTTGATAATGGAACCCGAAGCGTTCCTATTAATCGCAATCAATATATCCCCAACACTTTTGAATACAGTCCTTTATTAACAGCCATCACCAAAAAGTTTAATCCAACACTGTCTGCAATGAGGGAAAAAAGCGGAATGGATTACAGTTTGGGTTTTACCACTGGAAATCAATATCAGGTAGGAGAGGGCGTAAATAGAATCGGATTTTTTGGCTCCATTTCCTATAAAAATAAAACCACTTTCTACGAGGGTGCGGAAAATAATTTTTATAGAAAAAATGCAGACACCTCCATATACGAGTTGGAAACGGATAGGACCCAAAAAGGAGATTTGGGCAAGCACAATATATTACTGAGTGGACTTTTTGGCACTTCTTTTAAAACAGAAAGATCTAACTACAAGCTTAATATGCTTCATATACAAAATGGGGAGTCTACTGCTGGATATTTCCAACAAAGTTTGAATTTTTCAGATTATATAAATTTCTCAAAAGACAACTTGGAATATACACAGCGCGCTATATCCAACCTACAACTAACAGGCACACATAATAGCACGGACGCCAGTTGGACAACGGATTGGACGCTAAGCCCCACTCTTTCCAGAATTCAGGACAAGGATATTAGAACAACCTCTTTTCGGGTAGAGGATGGTGTGTATAGCATCCCACAAAACAATCAGCCCAAACGGATATGGAGAGATTTAGAAGAGGTGAATGCGGTAGCGAAATTGGACCTCACTAAGAAATACCAGTTTTTCAACAAAGATGCCAAGTTAAAATTTGGAGCATATGGTGCCTATAAAGATCGAGATTTCGGCATATTAAACTTTGAATTGGAAAACAATGCCCAAACCACCAAATTTAACGGCATAGCAGATCATATTTTATTGGATGAAAACCTATGGACCGTCAATACTAATTCTGGCACCTATATAGATCCAGACATCTCCATTTCCGAGCCTGCTAATACTTACCAAGCCAAGCAGGAGAATATTGCCGGTTATATATCCAATGAGTTTAAGGTAGGTCAAAAACTACGGACCATCCTAGGGCTTAGGGTAGAGAAATTTGTATCGAGATACACTGGAGAAGACAACAAGGACATTAACGATCCACAAAAAGTAATTTACAACAACGAACCAATCATAGATAAATTAGATTTTTTTCCAACCGCCAATTTAATCTATGAATTAAACGAAAATATCAATCTAAGGGGCTCCTATTCCCGGACCACCGCAAGACCATCCTTTAAGGAGGCATCCATTGCCAAGATATTTGATCCCTTGTCCAACAATACCTTTATCGGGAATATTGAGTTAGAACCCACCTATATCAATAATTTTGATTTTAGGATGGAATGGTTTGGGGAAAGTGCCGAAATGATCGCATTGAGTAGTTTTTACAAAAGATTTACAGACCCAATAGAACTCACTTATTTTAAATCTTCCTCCGATAATTTTACGCCCAAAAACCTAGGCGATGCGGAGGTGATAGGGCTGGAATTTGAATTGCGAAAAAACTTAGGTTTTATAGCCCCGATGCTAACCAACTTCAGTCTTAACCTCAATACCTCTTTAATAAAATCGACCCAAGTATATGGAGAAAGTGAACGCAATCTTAGAGAATTGGGATTAAGGGAGGGAGAAAGTCTGGGGAATAACAGGGAACTTCAGGGGCAATCGCCATTCTTAATCAACACCGGATTAAATTATGAGGGAATCCATAATGGCGTACATATAGGCCTTAATTACAATGTACAAGGAAAAACGCTTCAAGTGGTGGGCAACGGTTTTGTCCCGGACGTGTACTCTATGCCCTTTAACCATTTAAATTTCAATTTCGCTAAAAATTTTGGGATCAATAAGGAGCAAACTATAAGTTTTAAGATAGAAAACTTGTTGGATAAGGCAATCGTAAGCGAATATGAGTCCTATAGGGCGGAAAACAAAACCTTCTCAAAAAGAAATCCAGGTAGGGCTTTTTCTTTGGGATATAGCATAAAATTCTAATTTGAACAATACTAGTTTTTTCATTAAATGATACATGATTTTAGTCACGTTTCTGCTCTAAATTTCAAATTATTTTCATTTAGAGCAGAAGATTTGACTAAAGCCAATAACACAACCGACTAACCACCACGGGCTAAAGCCCGTGGTTATTTAAATTGGGGTTATATGCTAAAATGAACCCAGTCACAGGAAAACCAAATCCAGTACTATAAGAAGATACTAAAAAGGTGGTATCAATTTCCAATAACATCATGAATATTCTTCAGTTTATTGGCGTACTTCCATTGCATTTCATCGATTTTAATTGCATAACATTGAGGACTACCAACGCTCTGTCCTGAATTTTATTACATTTGTGTAAAATAAATTGTAGTTTAGTCTAAATGAAGCAACTCTACTTAATTGTCACATTCTTATTCCTTTCGTTTTCCTATGGACAAGATTCCAAAGGGAACAGTGGGGATATAGATGGCTTCAAATTATATCCCAACCCTGCTACCGATGGAAGGGTATATATTAGCACAACCCTAAACGCCCCCAAAAAGGTACTTATATTTGATATATTTGGCTCCTTGGTTCTACAAACTACCATTATTGGAAAAGAATTGAATTTAGAAAATCTAGATTCGGGCGTGTATATGCTAAGGGTCACTGAACATAACAAAGTAGTCGCCAGAAAACTGGTAATCAAATAGATTCTCAAAATAATCCACCCACTACAATCGCCCTTAACCACCTCATTTTTAGTCGATAAACAACACTAATCGATTACAATATCATTCTTTACCTACAAATTCGGTCAGTTTACAACAAAATAGTTTTGTCAGATAGGTCTTTTCCTATATTTAAAATGTTGATCCCAAATCAATATTGACTATGAAACTATTTTACACCTTACTGTTCGTTGTATTTTCCTTGGCCCTAAACGCTCAAGAATTAGCCCAACTCTCCGACAATAAAGAGTTGGCCATGACAAACTTTAAGTTATACCCCAACCCCACCTTTGATGGCGCAGTACACATAACAACAAAAGACAATGCAATAAAAAATATTGTTGTTTACGATATTTTTGGAGGGATTGTGCTTCAGGATAAGATAAGCAGCACCTTGTTAAATGTCTCAAAACTAACTCCGGGAATTTATGCGCTTCAAGTTACCGAAAACCAAAAAGTAATGACTAGAAAATTGGTGATCAAATAACATTATCAACTACCGCGACGCTATTCCACAATATTAAACCAGTTGAAACCGCTACATTCCTAGAAAATAGGAACACCTCCTACCTAATTTATTGAAGCATCATATTAAACCCATTTATCTTCAATAATATTTAATTTTGACTCGTAGCCACTGCATATATTATTACTTTTGTAGCTGTGAATTGGAACAAGCCCTATACAAATATATTTAGCATTGATAGTGATAAAGAGTTTAATGCCTTAGCGTTAGAAACTTTTGGGTCACAATATCATCACAATCCGTTATATCGCGAATTTTGCCAGCATTTGGGAAGGAACGAATCCAATGTTAAACGCATAGAAGACATCCCTTTTCTTCCTATTTCCTTTTTTAAATCTCATAAAGTAATCTGTGGCACATTTCAGCCTGAGATTATTTTCACGAGTAGTGGCACAACGGGCAGTGAGGTTAGCCAGCACTTTGTAAAGGATATTTCCATATACGAACAAAGTTACCTAACCGCATTTGAAAAATTTTATGGCGCCATAAACGACCATTGCATCTTGGCCTTACTCCCTTCCTATTTAGAACGCGAAGGATCTTCTTTAATTTATATGGCCGATGACCTGATAATAAAGAGCAAGCATCCCGATAGTGGTTTTTACTTGGATGACTTGGAACATCTACAAAGGACGCTACTAAAATTGGAGAAAAGCAATACCAAAATACTACTCTTAGGGGTTTCCTTTGCCCTGTTAGACATGGCGGAAAAATATAATTTACAGCTAAAAAATACGGTAATCATGGAAACCGGCGGAATGAAAGGCCGGAAAAAGGAAATGATTCGAGAAGAACTACACCAGGTGTTAAAAACCGGATTTGGGGTGCCCCATATTCACTCAGAATACGGGATGACAGAACTGTTATCCCAAGCGTATTCCCATGGAAACGGCATTTTTTATTCTCCAAAATGGATGAAAGTATTAACTAGGGAAACGGAGGACCCCTTATCTATACAAGAACCTGGAAAATCTGGGGGAATAAATATTATTGACCTTGCCAATGTACATTCTTGTGCGTTTATAGCCACCCAGGACCTTGGCAAAGTACATCCAGATGGAAGTTTTGAGATATTGGGACGTTTTGATCATTCGGACGTCCGAGGCTGTAATTTAATGGTCCTATAGCCCTAGGATCTTGGCATCCACAAAGAATACAGATACTATCTCTATCTCATAATCCGAGGATAGAAATTCGTCCATAACTGTTTTAAGCCGCAAAGAATAGCTGTCTTTTTTAATATATTCCTTTAAGTCTTCCACGGAAGTTTCCAATTCCAATAGTCCACCTGCAGTTTCGGATACCTCTTCATTCCAGGCAATACGAATTTCGGGAAGATCCTCCGCTGACATATACACGGTAATGGATTCTAAAAAACTAAAATCCTCCCCCTCCGGAGAGATTATGTTTAGACTAAGGTGCCTCAATATAATTTCTTCTATAAGATCCTTTCTTGTGTCGTTTACAGCAAACTCGGAAGTAGCATTCGTTTCCTTTTCCGGGGAATAAATATCAAAGGGCAAATCTATACCTGTAGTGGAGGGTATAACCACACGCTGCTTATAATCCATCTCAAATTTGGTGAGTTCATCCAACTTATCACAAGCACTAAATCGAGCTATAACGGCAAAAATCATCAAATATTTCTTCATAAAATCTATAATTCTAGTACCCTAACGGAAAAACGACTACTATATTTTGCCTCAGCTCGTCCCCTTGCCTCTGGAGCCAAAACCATAAAAACATTTCTATCCACCCCCAAAGGAGTGATAAAACAACAATCCCTGAGGCAGAGCCATCAGGGATTGTTTAAATTTAAACTCAAATGAATGCGACCTATTGCACTACAAGAACAAAATAATTCTTTTTCCCACGTTGTAACAGTACAAACTTATTATTGATCAGGTCTACAGTAGTTATGGTATAATCTTCCTTTACTTTTTCTTGGTTCACGGAAATCGAATTTTGTTTTAATTCCCGTCTAGCCTCTCCATTAGATCCCAAAAAGTTTGTTTTAGCAGCTAGGGCTCCGATCATATCAAGACCATTTTCAATATCTTCCCTAGCAACCTCAGCTTGTGGTACGCCTTCAAAAACATCCAAAAATATTTTTTCGTTCAATTTCTTAAGATCTTCGGAAGTCGATTTCCCAAAAAGAATATTACTAGCCTGTATGGCATTGTCCAAATCGTCTTGGGAATGCACCATTACGGTAATTTCATCTGCCAATCGCCTCTGTAACACCCTTAGATGTGGTGCTTCCTTATGAGTATTTACCAAATCGATTATTTCATCCTTGCTTAAAAAGGTGAATATTTTGATATATTTTTCAGCGTCCTCATCCGAAGTATTCAACCAATACTGGTAGAATTTATAGGGTGATGTCCTTTCGGAATCCAACCAAATATTACCACCCTCAGATTTTCCAAATTTGGTGCCATCGGCCTTTGTGATCAAAGGGCAAGTAAGGGCGTACCCTTTACCGCCGTCGATCCTACGAACAAGTTCGGCACCAGTGGTAATATTCCCCCATTGATCACTACCTCCCATTTGAAGTGTGCAATTATGGGTTCTATATAGGTGTAGAAAATCGTATCCCTGCACCAATTGATAAGTGAATTCGGTAAAGGATAATCCTTCACTTGCCTCAGCCGTCAATCTTTTTTTAACTGAATCCTTGGCCATCATATAATTCACGGTAATATGCTTACCTACATCACGGATAAATTCTAAAAAGGAAAAATCCTTCATCCAGTCGTAATTATTAACCAAGATCGCACTATTATCCTTACCACTATTAAAGTCTAAGAAGCGAGCAAGTTGGCCTTTTATCCCTGCTTGGTTATGTGCCAAAGTAGCTTCATCTAGCAAATTACGTTCTGAAGATTTCCCGGAAGGATCACCGATCATCCCTGTGGCTCCACCAATCAGAGCATAGGGTTTATGTCCTGCCAATTGAAAATGCCGCAGCATCATCACCCCTACCAAGTGCCCGATATGAAGTGAATCTGCTGTAGGGTCTATTCCTACATAGGCAGACTGCATACCACTTAATAAATGTTCCTCTGTTCCGGGCATCACGTCGTGCAACATACCCCTCCATCTTAGTTCTTCTACAAAATTTGAAGTCATGCTTAAAATTTACTTTTCTATAATAGCGGCAAAGATAAAGCAAATAGCTTGCTTTCTTCTTGCTAAAAACAGAATAAAATAATCTAAGGACCACCATTTCATGTGGCGAACAAGAAGACAGTTGATCCATTTCCTTGTAATTTTAGACAATACAACCAAAATTTTAAAATCGCGGCTCCATGAGGAGACCAAAAAAATAGCTTCTAACCCTCCATTTTGTACCTGCTGGTATAGGCTGGGGGATAAATATTGAAACCCAGTTTTAAGCATCAATGAATTTTAGATTTATCCGTGTAAATGAGTAAATTTGGGCCATGATTTTAGTCACAGGAGGTACGGGTTTGGTGGGAGCACATCTTCTCTTGCACTTATTGCAATTGGGCAAGGAAGTAAAAGCCACGTATAGAACAACCAGCAATTTAAAGGAAGTAGAGAAAGTTTTTAGCTACTATAGTGAGGCATCTAACTCCTTATTTAAAAAAATTAATTGGGTAGAGGCTGATCTTAACGATATTCCTGCTTTGGAAATAGCGTTTCAAAACGTTACCCAAGTATACCATTGTGCCGCCCTAATTTCATTTAATCCCAGCGACTATGAACTACTGAGGACCGTTAATGTAGAAGGAACCAAAAACATTGTAAATCTTTGTATAGCGCACCAAATAAAAAAATTGTGCTATGTAAGCTCCATAGCAGCTATAGGGAGAACGCTAGACGAGCAGGCCGCCACAGAGGAAACGGATTGGACCACTCACCACGCCAATGTATACGCGCTGTCCAAAATGGATGCCGAACTTGAGGTCTGGCGTGGGTCACAGGAAAATCTGCCGGTGGTAATCGTTAATCCAGGGGTTATTATAGGACCTGGCTTTTGGGATACTGGTACCGGACTCCTTTTTCAAAACGCTTATAAAGCAAGAAAATTCTATCCTCCAGGAGGCACTGCCTTTGTTGCAGTGCAGGATGTGGTTTCCTTAATGACCCAATTGATGGATGCTGCCGTTAAGAACGAAAAATTCATTGCCGTTGCGGAAAATCTAAGTTATAAGGAAATTTTAGATCGGCTAACCAAGGCCTTTAACAGATCAGGCCCTAAAATTCAGCTTAAATTTTGGCAATTGGAACTATTTTGGAGATTGGATTGGTTGGCAGTCCTGTTGACTAACCGAGACCGGAGGCTCACCAAAAATTCGGTTCGTTCCTTACGAAAAACACAGCGGTTCAATAACAGTAAATCCAAAGAGTTCCTAGGGCGTTCCTATGAATCTTTGGAGAATATCATTACCCTTTCCTGCGCCAAGTTTATAGAAGAGAATCCTTAGACTTTATTGATTTTGCCTTTAGTAATTCCTTGGCTTTTTCTGCTGCTTTCTCGGTAGCTTCTTCCTGTTTGGCTTTCAGGAACTCCTCTTCACTTTCCAATTTCACCTTCACTTCGGTATATATAGTCTCATAAACCGTTGGTAGGGATGCATAAAAAGCATCGCTAGTTACCAATTGAAGACTATCAATAGCATATTTTTTATAGATATAACCCATGGGCTCTATCTCGTATTCATTTAAAATATTTTGATTGATGGATCGGCCGGCATTCAACAAAGAGATATCGTACAGAATAGAAACCATCTCCTCCTGTGGAATAAGGTTGTTTGGCTTTTTCACCACTTCCTCATTGCAGGCTACTAAGAATAAAAGAAATAGGGCTAGCAGGTATTTTACCATAACTATCTATTAAAGGTTAACCTCATTGCGTTTCTTTCCTTGGAAAACAATCCATTTTCATAGGCCAAATGGCCATTTACAAAAGTGTGACTTATTTTTGAACGGAAAGAATTCCCTTCAAAGGGAGACCAACCGCACTTATAGGCGATATTGTCCTTGGTCACTTTCCATGGATCGTTTAGATCTACCACTACTAGGTCTGCAAAATACCCTTCCTTAACATATCCCCGTTTCTCTACCTGAAACAACTTTGCGGGATTATGGCACATTTTTTCCACTAGCTTCTCTAAGCTTATTTTTCCGGAATGATAGTTTTCTAGCATAGCGGGCAAGGCGTGTTGCACCAACGGCCCTCCAGACGGGGCTACGGTATACAAATTGTTTTTCTCTTCTAGGGTATGAGGAGCGTGGTCAGTTGCGATTACGTCTATACGATCATCTAACAATGCCTCCCATAGCTGGTCACGATCAGCGGCGGTCTTCACGGCAGGGTTCCATTTAATTAGCGTCCCTTTGGTTTCATAATCCTCCTCGGAAAACCAGAGGTGGTGAATACAGACCTCCGAGGTTATTTTCTTTTGTTCTAGGGGAATGTCATTCCTAAAAAGCCCTGTCTCCTTCCCTGTGGAAACATGAAAAATATGGAGTCGGGCTCCAGTTTTTTTCGCTAGAGCAACGGCTTTGGACGACGACAGGTAGCAGGCTTCCGCGCTCCTTATCATAGAGTGGTATTTCATAGGAATATCTTCCCCGTAACGCTCTTTATAGAACGCCATATTTTTTCGTATCGTGGATTCATCCTCACAATGTGTGGAAATCACCATCTCGGTATTCCTAAATATTTTTTCGATGACCTCTTCGTTGTCTACCAACATATTTCCGGTAGATGAGCCTAAAAAAAGCTTGACCCCTGAACAGGCATTTTTGTCCAATTTTTTAAGTTCTTCCAGATTATCATTGGTTCCCCCAAACAGGAAGGAATAATTGGCAAAAGCCGATTGTCTGGCAATCTCAAATTTGTCTTCCAAGGCTGCAATCGTAGTGGTCTGCGGATTGGTATTGGGCTGTTCCATGAATGTAGTGATCCCTCCAGCGACAGCTGCCCTGCTTTCCGTGGCAATGTTCCCTTTATGGGTAAGTCCAGGTTCCCTAAAATGCACCTGGTCATCTATAACTCCTGGCAAAACATATTTTCCTTCCACATTAATCTCCTTAGCTCCAATGGAAGCTATATGGTTATCAATCTTTTGGATCTTATTATTTTCCAATAAGATGTCCCCGGTAAAGATTTGGCCTTCATTAACAATGGTAGCGTTCTTTAGTATCGTTTTGCCCATATTAAAATTTATTTTTTCGAAACAAGCTCCTAATTTTCATTTGAAGTACGCCAAATACGGCCTCTCCAACTATGGATGTACTCATTTTTGATTTACCACGGATCCTATCGGTGAAAATTATAGGTACTTCTACAAGCTTGTATTTTTGAAGATAGGCCCTAAATTTCATTTCTATTTGAAATGCGTATCCAATAAATTTAACCGAATCCAGATCAATGGTTTCCAAAACTTTTCTTTTATAGCAGACAAAGCCTGCTGTTGGGTCGTGCACCCTCATCCCGGTAATCAACTTTACATAAAACGATGCCCCATAAGATAAAAGAATCCTGTGCAAAGGCCAATTAACAACATTGATCCCTTTTTTGTACCTAGAACCTATGGCCACATCTGCCCCGTCTAAACATCCTTGATACAGTTTTATTAGATCGGTGGGAGCATGTGAAAAATCGGCATCCATTTCAAAAATATAGTCGAATTTTCTTTCAATGGCCCATTTAAATCCATGGATATAGGCTGTTCCCAACCCAAATTTCTCCTGTCTCACCTCTAAAAATAGGCGATTTTCAAATTTCCCCTGTAATGACCTTACCGCCTCAGCGGTTCCATCTGGAGAATTATCGTCAACGATAAGAATGCTGAAATCCTTCTCCAATGCAAAGACCGCGTGAATAATAAGCTCAATGTTCTCAATTTCATTGAAGGTAGGAATAATGACTAAGCTATCCGCCATCTATATATTTCAATTTTAGCAAAAATAGTATTTTAAAATCTGTAGTGAAACATAGAACCATTTTTATGCTTTTTTTAAACTTTAGGTTCTTTTTATAATGAAGTGTTCGGAATCTAAAATAGCAGGAATTATACTGAAATAAAATTATTTTTCCGCACTTTAAAAAGGGTGAAGTGGTCAAAAAAGAGGGTGAACTATGATGATTAATATGATCTTTGTAGGTAAAAGAAAAAGTTTAAACCACTGCAATGTGTAATTTTGCTGTGGAAACCATATCCAATGCTACAAAAAATACCTAAAATTCTCCTAGTATTTATAGCGTTGACCTTTGTGCTGAATATAGTACAGAGTGCAACTACGGAGTTGTTATTGGATGAAGCCTACTATTGGTACTACGCCCAAAATTTAGCCTGGGGCTATTTTGACCATCCCCCGATGGTGGCATGGATGACCTGGCTGGGGAGTGCTATTTTTCCCGGAGAACTAGGGGTACGGTTCCTAAGCTGTATCCTATACTCCTTAAACCTTGTATTTCTTTGGCAGTTGATAAACCATCCAAAAAAGGAAACCTATACGCTTCATTTCTGCGTTCTTGTTTTGGCCGTTACTCTGATGCATGCCTATGGTTTCCTTAGCTTGCCAGACACTTATCTGCTGTTTTTTGTCACCCTATTTTTATTGGCCTATAAGCATTTTATAAAAAAAAATACGCTTTTAAATTCCATGCTTTTAGGCCTATTGATGGCTGCCATGATGTACAGCAAGTACCATGGCGTATTGGTTATTATTTTTGTCTTGTTTTCAAATACACAACTGATATTTAATAAATATGCCTGGTTTTCCGTAGCAATTGCACTTATTTGTTACGTTCCACATTTGATATGGATGTTTAACCACAACTTTATAAGTCTTGGTTATCACCTTTCCGATAGACCGAACAGTCCATATAATTTTGTGAATTTCACCCTTGGATATATCTTAAACTTGATGGCACTCTTCGGATTAATTTTTCCATTAGTATACTATGCACTTCTAAAGACTAAGATTAAGGAGCTGTTTACAAAGGCATTAGTGTATTTGACCTATGGATTTATTATTTTCTTTTTTATTAGTAGTTTTAATAGAAAAGTACAAGCCCAATGGCTGGTGGCCATCTGCATTCCGCTACTATTAATCAGCTTTAATTACCTGATGGACCACCCCAAGCACAGGCGGTGGATTTTCGGTTTGGGATTGGCAAATATTGCTATTTTGCTTTTTTTAAGGGTATGGTTGGTTACTGGATCCGTTCTACCTATTCCATTTGAAACACATTTTAATAAAAAATGGGTGAGTTTTATACAAAAACATGTTGGGAACATGCCTGTGGTCTTTGATAATTCTTATGGAAATGCGGCTATTTACGCCTTTTATACCGGCAATAAATCCTATTCCCTTAACAATACCCAATACCGACTAAACCAATATTCCATAGACAATTCGGAAGAAGCGGTACAACATAGGCGCATATTGTACGTTTCTAGATATTTAAATAAGGGAGACCTCCAATTTATTGGCGCAAAGGGGGAGGAGTACCGGGCAAAGTATATGGATGATTTTGAATCTTATAGAAAACTGCAGTGTATAATCCCCGAAAAATCTATCTCTTTAAAAGATAGTGCCGCAGTTATTTTAAAGGTATATAACCCCTATCTGGAGGATATAGACCTAAAAAAGCTTAGGTTTGGGGTTAGTTTTTTAAATCGATACAAGCGGGTAACGGAAATCACATTTATCGATGTTAAGCCAGAAAACCCTAGTGTGTTACAACTTAAACAGGAAGACACCACCTACTTTAAAATAAATATACCGAAACCAAAAACAGAAGGTACTGCCTACCTAAGAATGGGAATTTCTGAAAATGGGCTATATTTAGGATATAACGGTAAAAACATAATGCTGGAATAATGGAAGCCATACTAAGAAACCCCACTACCGCAGATTGGATCACTTTGATCCTATTCTCCAGCATACTTTTTATGGTACTTGCCAAAAATTTATTTTACAGCAGGTTTCTCAATTTTATTATTCTGCCTTTTAACAACAAGTACATTTTTATGTACAACAAAAAAGACAAGCTTTTTAATTGGTTCAATATTTTTATCACTGGTTTCCAAATACTTAATTTGTCACTTTTTCTATTTTTTATAAACGAGGTTTTTTTCACTCCCGTGGAAAAGCATGCAGTAGAAACTTATGGGGCCATACTCCTTGGTCTGATCGTTTTTCTTATGTTAAAGCTGTTTTTCCAACTGAGCAACGGTTTTATCTTCAATTCCAAGTCCACCATTTCCGAAATAGTCTTTAAAAAACTCTCTTATTTAAATTATAGCGGCATTATAATGCTTTTGGCCAATCTTGCCTTGAATTTTATATTCCCAGGTTCTAAAACCGTGGTTTTCACAAGTATTCTATTGATTCTCTTGATTAATATTATGGGGTGGGCTACCGCCCTGAGAAATCATCAAAATTTCATTGCCAGTAATTTTATGTATTTTATTTTGTATCTTTGCGCTTTAGAAATAGCACCAATAATTTTAATTGGCAGCTATTTGTTAGAACGAAGCCTATGAAAGTAAAAACGATATTGGTTTCTCAGCCAGAACCTAAAATGGAGAACTCTCCATATTCCAAAATCATAGAAAAGGAAAAAGTAAAAGTTGACTTTAGGCCCTTTATTCATGTAGAGGGGGTTGACGCCAAAATGGTTAGGCAGCAAAAAATTGATCTTAATAATTTTACAGCCATTATCCTTACCAGCAGAAATGCTGTGGATCACTTTTTTAGGATTGCCGATGAAATGAGGTTTAAGGTGCCAGATTCTATGAAATACTTCTGTCAGTCTGAAGCCGTGGCTTATTACCTGCAAAAGTATGTGGTATATAGGAAGCGTAAAATTTACGTAGGCAAAATGAATCTTCCTGATTTAAGTGTGTTGTTAAAGAAGTACAAGGACGAGAAATTCCTTTTACCATCTTCTGATGTACTAAAACCAATAGTTCCTGAAACTTTAACCAATTTAGGACTAAACTGGACCAGAGGGATCTTTTACAAAACCGTTATCAGCGATCTTTCCGATTTAAGGGATGTATACTACGATGTATTGGTATTCTTTAGTCCTTCCGGGATAGAATCGCTATTGAAGAATTTCCCTGATTTTGATCAGAAAGGCACTAGAATTGCCGTATTCGGGAATTCAACGGTAAAAGCGGCCACTGATGCAGGTTTAAGGATAGATATTCAAGCTCCTACGCCAGAGACTCCATCCATGACCATGGCACTTCAAAAGTACATTACCACTGTAAACAAAAGATAAGGTCCTGCTTAACTCCCTATTATTTTTTTGGGAATCACAGTAAAAGGTCTAAAAAAGTTAAATAAAAACCCGAGGGAAACCTCGGGTTTTATTATTAGAACGCGTAACGTTGTGGTCCTCCACGTCTTATTTCCTCACTGGCAAAAGATTCGAACTTCTTAAAATTCTCTCTAAAGGCATTGGTAAGTTTAAAAGCCGTTGTATAGTAAGCCTTATCATCGTTCCACGTGGCCCTCGGACTTAAGACACTAGTGGGTACACCTGGACACTCCCTAGGTTGCGCCACACCAAATACGGAATGGATATGGTATTTGTCATAGCAGTACAATCCCAAATCACCGTTGAGCACAGCATTAATCATTGCCCGTGTGTATTTTAGTTTCATTCGTGTTCCCACACCGTAGGGCCCTCCTGTCCATCCAGTATTCACCAACCAAACATTTACTCCGGCATCTTTCATTTTCTCACTCAACATCTCAGCGTATTTCGCTGGATGCAATGGCATAAACGGCGCCCCAAAACAAGCGGAAAAATTAGGCACTGGCTCCACTACCCCTGCTTCGGTTCCGGCCACTTTAGCCGTATATCCAGAAATAAAATGGTACGCTGCCTGACTAGGGGTAAGTTTAGAGATTGGAGGTAGTACCCCAAAGGCATCGGCTGTTAAGAAAAATATATTCTTTGGATTTTTGCCTATAGAGGGCACCTGTATGTTTTCTATATTGTAAATTGGATAGCTTACCCTTGTATTCTGTGTTATGGAGGTATCTTCATAGTCCACTACCCCATTGGCATCCAAAATCACATTTTCCAAAAGCGCTCCTTTTTTAATGGCACCAAAAATTTCAGGCTCATTATCTTCACAGAGGTGGATTACCTTCGCATAACATCCGCCCTCAAAATTAAATACCGTGTTGTCCTTGGTCCAACCATGCTCATCATCCCCAATCAATTTTCTATTCGGATCAGCAGACAAAGTAGTTTTTCCGGTACCAGAAAGTCCAAAAAAGATAGCTGTATCCCCGTCTTCCCCAACATTGGAGGAGCAGTGCATTGGAAGACAATTTTTATACACCGGAAGAATAAAATTTAGGGCAGAAAATATCCCCTTTTTTATTTCACCCGTATATCCAGTACCTCCGATAAGGGCAATTTTTCTACTAAAATTTAAGATTGCAAAATTGTGTTGCCTTGTTCCATCAGTAGCGCTATCGGCCATAAAACCCGGGGCGTTGATTACCGTCCATTCGGCCTCAAAACCAACCAATTCTTCCGCAGTTGGCCTCAAAAACATATTATAGGCAAACATATTGGACCAAGGATATTCGTTAATCACCCTAATGTTCATTTTATAGTCCTCGTCTGCACAGGCAAAACAATCCCTAACATAGAGTTCTTTCTCATCAAGATAGTTTATCACCTTATCATAAAGGGCATCAAAATTATCGCTAGCAAAAGGAATATTTACATTGCCCCACCAAACCTTATCCTCGGTTATTTGATCCCTAACTATAAATCTATCTAGTGGAGATCTTCCGGTAAATTCCCCGGTATTTATAGCAAGTGCACCTGTAGATGAGGCAACACCCATTCCCTTCTCAATGCTAATCTGGTGCAACTTGGTAGGTGGTAATTGATAATGGATATTACTGTTTATTAAACCATACTGTTTTAACGAAATCGATTTCGTAGATGAAGTAGATGAATCCATAATAACTTGGTTTTATTTGTCAAAATTAGAAAAAAATAAGGTTTTAGACGGTAATTAAATTTATTTTGGATTTTCCGTTTTCATTACCCCGACTCCCAGAAGAACCCAACCAACGATAAGAAAAACACCTCCCAATGGGGTGATGAGCGCAATTCGTTTAAAGTCGAAACTTGTTAATTCATTGGTTGCAAGAAAATATATGGAAAACGAAAAACAAATAATTCCTAGTACAATAAAATACGAAATTAATTTCCTTTTCTTGGTAGATAACGGATTCAATGTGCTTAATATCATCAGAAAAAATGCATGGTACATTTGGTATTGCACCCCAGTACCAAATGTATCTAAGGACTTGGAATCTACCAGATTGGTCAGTCCGTGAGCTCCAAAGGCACCGAGCATTACGGCAGTTAGGCCGAAAAATATTCCCAAGCCCAGAATTGTTTTGTTCATAACTTATTTCATCAAATTCTTTACAAATATAACATTTTGATATCTTAGTAATCGTTTAACTCGAAAGTAAAATTACGTATGTTGCGAAAAATAGTGATCCTAGGTGCCGGAAAATCGACCTCATATATGCTTGATTATTTGTTAGAAAAATCAGTGGAAGAAAACCTTCATCTCACCATTTGTGATTTATTACCTGAAACGTTACCAGACAAGATAAAAAAGCACAAGGCTTGCAGCATATTGAAGCTAGATATATTTAATGAAGCCGATAGAAGCAATGCAATTAAGGCTTCTGATATTGTTATTTCTATGTTACCTGCACACCTACATATTATAGTTGCCAAAGATTGCATTGCACACAAAAAGCACTTGGTAACCGCATCCTATGTTAGTGACCAAATCCAAGCCCTAGATACTCAAGCCAAAGAAAATGGACTGATTTTTATGAATGAAATTGGATTGGATCCGGGAATAGACCATATGAGTGCCATGCAGGCTATAGATCAAATTAGGGAAAAGGGCGGCAAAATGATCCTGTTCGAATCCTTTACTGGCGGACTTGTAGCGCCTGAAAGCGACAATAATCTTTGGAACTATAAATTCACCTGGAATCCCAGAAACGTTGTCCTTGCCGGACAGGGTGGGGCAGCGATGTTCTTTCAAGAAGGCACCTATAAATATATCCCATATCACAAATTATTCCGTCGTACAGAGTTTTTGGATGTCGAGGGATATGGCAAATTTGAAGTCTATGCCAACAGGGACTCCTTAAAATACAGGGAAGCCTACGGATTACAGAATGCCCTTACCCTTTATAGGGGAACCATGAGGAGAGTGGGTTTCTCCAAAGCGTGGAACATGTTCGTGCAAATGGGAATGACCGATGACAGCTATACCATAGAGCATTCTGAAGGTATGTCGTATAGGGAATTTGCCAATCTATTTCTTCCCTATTCCCCAACCGATAGTGTTGAATTAAAAATGCGCCACTACCTTAAGATCGACCAAGACGATATTATGTGGGATAAACTTAAAGAGTTAAACTTATTTGACGCAAATAAAAAAATATTTCTAAAAAATGCTACTCCTGCCCAGGTATTACAAAAAATACTGGAAGACAGCTGGACCCTTGGGGACCAAGACAAGGATATGATTGTTATGTACCACAAATTTGGCTACAAGCTTAACGGAAAAAAAGAGCAGATAGATTCTAATATGGTGGTGCTTGGAGAAGACAGAACTCACACTGCCATGGCCAAAACAGTTGGGTTACCGGTAGCGATTGCCACATTATTTATATTGAATAAAAAAATAACCACTCCAGGAGTACAGATCCCGATTAAAAAGGAGGTATACGGGCCAATATTAGAAGAACTTAAAAAGTTTGGCATCCATTTTAAAGAATACAAGGTCCCATATTTGGGTTATAATCCAGATTTTGTTTCAGGTCAATAATTAAAATATTTTAAGAATACCTTCCTCACCACGGCCTTTTACGAATTCGCCGTATTTTCCTGTAAAGTGACTGGTACAACCTAGCTGCCCCAGACTAAGTTGCGAACGCATTAAAGTAAATTTACAGTTTGAAACTATTTTAATATATTTATGATGAAATTTGAAATTAAAAAATGAGATCTTCTGATGAAAAAGTTAAAATAGATGGAATTGACAAGAAAATTCTAAATTTTCTAATGCTGGATGCCAGAAAACCAATCCTTGAAATAGCCCGAAAAATAGGGATATCTGGCGCAGCCATACATCAGCGCTTGCGAAAACTAGAAGCTTCTGGCTTAATCGCGGGATCAAAGTTTATTATAAATCCTAAGGCATTAGGATACACCACAATGGCCTATATTGGCATCTATTTGGACAAGGCCATGAGCAACCCATTGGCAGTAAAAGAATTGGAGAAAATTCCTGAAGTATTGGAATGTCATTACACTACGGGGAATTGGTCTATCTTAATAAAGGTACTCTGTAGGGACAACGAACATTTAATGCAAGTACTCAATAAGGATATACAACAAATAGAAGGCGTTTCTCGTACAGAAACCTTTATTTCCTTAGATCAACAGATAGACCGTCAAATTACGGTGTAATATTTGGATTGAGTCTAAATAAGTATTATTTTTGCACTCAATGAGCACAGTTTGTCAATCTAAATTCTATACCCTTTTTCAATCCGATGTGGATCGATGTTTTTATATAGATTTTGGCCAGAAAGTTGTTAAACTCACTTTTTGCCAATTGTTGGCATTGCGACAAAAAGTAAATTCCATTTCCATAGAAGCTCACTTTGATGCGGACCTCAACAAACATGGATTTGAAATACTTGTTCTGTGCAATAAGGAGCATTTGTTTCTACTCAATACTCTTGAGATATTGGACCTAAAACACTTGGTTTGCCATGGGTTTGCACGGTTGGGTATATCTTCAGAAAATATAATGGCAGTTTCCTGAACCCGTTATCCTTAAACAATTTCAGTCTAATTACTTTTAAGGTATTCCATTCTCTTTTCAATTTCAATTTTGATATCTTTATACGAAATAAGGGGAATTTCGGAGGTCCGATAATTAGTTTTGGACCACTTTATCATTAGGTTCCCATCAAAACACAACTCTTAATTAATAAAATATAGGAATATGAAAAATATTGCAAGACAACAGATGAGTATAAAGGTCAGTACTATGGACCTTCTCAACAAACAGATAAAATTGGAGGCCCATGCTTCTGCCACGTATTTGGCCATGGCCTCTTGGTGTGACCAAAATGCATTTGCAAATAGTGCAGATTTCTTCTATGCGCAATCCGCAGAGGAGCGGGAGCATATGATGAAAATATTCAGATTTATAACAGATTGTGGGGGAATTGCTATCTCGCCAACTGTAGAGAATATCAACCATGACTTTTCAAGTCTAGAAGAAGTCTTTGAGAATGCTTTGGATCACGAGATCATGGTGACTAAATCCATTCATGAACTTTTGGCCACAGCCAGAAAGGATCAGGACTATGTAGTGGAAAATTTCCTTCAGTGGTTTGTTGCAGAACAACTAGAAGAAGAGAAAGCACTTAGAGATATTTTGGATATGTTCGAATTAATGGGTAGAGATGGTATTGCTCTTAAATTTATTGACGAACGTATTAAAATAGGAGCGTAGTACTACAACGTATAATCACTGCCTACCCTTTTCTATTTAGAAGGTCAAAAAGTTTACAAAATAAAATGTCAATAAAAAAAGGAGATGTGAACCATCTCCTTTTTTTATTTCCTGTTTAACGTCCATTACCTCAGGGCAATCCCATGGGGCTAGGCACAAAACTACCGATAACATTTCAACGCCCGCCTGAACGGAACGGGCAGGCAAGCTTAGAGCTTTGAAATCTCGCTTAGTGAGTACCTTTCATTTAATCCCTTCCACCAAAGACCTGCATGGCCCAGTAGACTAGGGAAGCTAAAGATCCAATGGCCGCCACCAGATATGTTCTTGCAGCCCACTTTAAAGCATCTTCAGAGCCTGCATATTCCTCCTGCGTTACTATGTTCTTATTTTTCAACCAAGCCAACGCCCTGTTACTGGCATCATATTCTACGGGGAGCGTAATAAAACTAAATAATGTAGCAAAGCCCATCATCACTAATCCCGCTACGGCAACCCAATACCCAAACCCCACTCCAGCTGCTGCACCTAGCATAATTCCACCAAATACAACCCACATAGACATGCCCGAGGTTACACTCACAATAGGCACCAATTTGGAACGCATGGTAAGCCATTCATATGCCGTTGCGTGCTGCACCGCATGCCCTACCTCGTGGGCAGCTACTGCGGCGGACGAAGCATTACGCTGATTGTAGACACTTTCGCTTAAATTTACGGTCTTGTTCACTGGATTGTAGTGATCGGTTAATTTTCCCGGGGTAGAGATAACCTTAACATCCCGAATCCCGTGATCCGCCAACATTTTCTCCGCAATCTCGGCGCCACTCATTCCATTACGCAAATGCACCTTGGAATAATGTTTAAATTTACTTTTCAACTTATTGCTCACCAACCAGCTTACTAAAGCAATGGCACCCAACAATATATAATACATCATCATAACAATATTCTTTTATAATTAACCTAATATAAGCTAACAATTTCTATTAGCAATAGCAAAAAGCTCGCCAAAATTATCAATACAAAACATTTCATTAATAAGGATACCTCAGCTGACAAAATGTCTCGCGCACACCGCACTACACCCTTCTAAAGCGTCAACTACTTCCCCTTGGTTATCCGACTATATTCACGATTTTCCCGGGTACTACAATTATCTTTTTTGGAGTACGCCCCTGTAATTGTTCTTGGGTCTTAGCATGTCCTAAAACCGCCGTTTCTATCTCCTCTTTAGAAAGGTCTGCCGACAATTCCAATTTAAACCGCACCTTACCATTGAAAGAGATAGGATATTCCTTACTGCTTTCCACTAGATATTTTGGTTCAAATTTTGGAAAGGATGCCGTAGCAATGGACGTACTATGTCCTAACCTACTCCAGAGTTCCTCGGCTATATGGGGAGCATAGGGGGCTAGCACAACTACTAAGGACTCCAATACTTCCCTATTGGTACATTTTTGGGCCGCCAATTCATTTACACAGATCATAAAGGTTGCCACAGAGGTATTGAAGGAAAAATTTTCAATATCTTCTTCTACCTTTTTAATGGTTTTATGCAGTGTTTTTAAATTATCGGCGGTAGGCACTCCTTCGGTAACCGCAAAGCTTCCTTCTGGACCACTGTGGCACAAACGCCATATTTTTTTAAGGAAGCTATACACCCCGCTTATCCCTGCCGTATTCCATGGCTTGGACTGCTCCAAAGGCCCTAGGAACATCTCGTATAAGCGTAGGGAATCTGCCCCATACTCCTCACAGATACTATCCGGACTTACCACATTGTATTTGGATTTGGACATTTTTTCCACTTCTCGGGAAACTTTAAATGTACCGTCAGATTTCTTAATAAAATCGATTTCTGCGTATTCCGACTGCCATTTTACAAAAGCATCAACATCTAAGTTATCAGACGCATCTACCATAGTCACATCTGCATGTATTTCCTGAATAACATATTCACCATATTTTTCTACATACCCCATCAACGGACTTTCAGCAACGGACTTCTCAGAAGGCTTCAAGTAATCATCTAGTATATCTGTATCGCAAAAAACAAAAAATGGACGGTCATCTACCTCAAACTGCAGCCTTTTTGCTAGGGCACTTGTCCCGGTGATCATCCCTTGATTGATCAGTTTCTTTGCAAATTCTGGTTTAGGAACAATTCCTTTATCGAACAAAAACTTTTGCCAGAAACGGGAGTACAACAAATGTCCTGTAGCATGCTCACTCCCTCCAATATACAGATCCACATCTTGCCAATAATTAATGGCATCCTTTGAGAATACCTCATCGGAATTATTGGGATCCATATAGCGATTAAAGTAGAACGAACTTCCTGCCCATCCCGGCATGGTATTCAATTCCAACGGAAAAACCGTCTTATTGTCTATTAATGTATTGCTGACTACTGCCGACTTCGCTACGTCCCAAGCCCAGTCGGTAGCGTTCCCCAAAGGAGGTTCCCCGGTCTCTGTAGGTAAGTATTTTTCTACTTCCGGCAATACTATGGGCAGCTGTTCGGCCGCAATCATTTGTGGCATACCGTCTACATAATATACGGGAAATGGTTCACCCCAGTAGCGTTGTCTACTAAAAACGGCATCCCGCAACCTATAGTTTATTTTTCCTTGGCCCTGTTCCAATTGCTCCAACTCAAAAATGGCACGTTTGACCGCCGTTTTATAGGGCATTCCGTTTAGGAAATCGGAATTGGCAATAATGGTATTTTCTTTATCGGAAAAGGCTTCCTCGCTAACATCCACGCCCTCAAATATATTGGGAATAGGGATATTAAAATGTCGAGCAAAATCGTGATCACGCTGGTCCCCACAAGGAACGGACATCACCGCCCCCGTACCATAGCCCGCCAAAACATAGTCGCCTATCCAAATCGGAATGGGCTTCTTGGTAAATGGATGTTCGGCATAGGCACCTGTAAAAGCTCCTGTAATGGTTTTCACATCAGCCATCCGGTCGCGCTCACTGCGTTTTGCTGTAGCCTCTATATAGTTCATCACCTCAGATTTTTGTTCTGGGGTGGTAATTTTTGCAACCAGATCGTGTTCTGGGGCTAGGGTCATAAAACTTACCCCAAAAATTGTATCAGGACGGGTAGTGAAGACGGAAATATCTCCCCCTTTGTCCCCTCCTAGGGAGTGAGCTAAAGGGAGGATCTTAAAGCTTACACTTGCACCCTCGGACCTTCCAATCCAATTGACTTGGGAATCTTTTAACGGCTGCGGCCAATCCAACATGGTCAAATCGTCCAACAATCTTTGGGCATAGGCAGATATACGCATGCTCCATTGGGTCATTTTTTTACGGATAACGGGGTGGCCACCACGTTCCGAAACTCCATTGACCATTTCATCATTGGCCAATACTGTTCCTAATACCGGACACCAGTTTACCTCAGTTTCCGCCAAATAGGTCAATCTATATTGTAGTAATACCTGTTGTTTTTGAGTATTGGAATAGGCATTCCAGTCAGAAGCGGTAAATGACGTAACGTCATCATCACAGATTGCATTTACCGATTTATTTCCTTCGTTCTCAAAAATAGAAACAAGTTCGGCAACGTCCATGGCCTTATCGGCATCCCTATCATACCAGGAATTAAAGAGCTGTATAAAAATCCATTGCGTCCATTTGTAATAATTGGAATCGGAGGTACGTACTTCCCGGCTCCAGTCGAAAGAAAACCCGATCTTATCCAATTGCTCTCGGTACCTATTAATATTAGTTTCCGTAGTAATGGCGGGGTGCTGTCCCGTCTGTATGGCATATTGCTCTGCAGGAAGTCCGAACGAATCGTATCCCATAGGATGTAAAACATTAAATCCTTTATGCCTTTTATACCGTGCATAGATATCACTGGCAATATAGCCCAATGGATGGCCCACATGCAGTCCCGCCCCTGAGGGATAGGGAAACATATCTAACACATAAAATTTTTCCTTTTCGGAATTGTTTTCCGCCTTAAAGGTTTGGTTTTCTGCCCAATACCTTTGCCACTTTTCCTCAATCTTCTTAAAATCGTAATTCATGTACCAAAATTGTATCGCCTACTTGGCATTAAATACCAAGCAGGATTTATCGACCGCAAAAATAGGTCTAATCTATGAAAGGCGAAAAGATATTATCAACTTAACACCCAAGCACTAAGCCATCGTTCCTTAGTTGATTATATTTAAATTTTACAACAATTTTATTCAAGTTTAGATTAATCCCCCAAAGAAGTTTAGATTAATGCCCTAAATCCTATATCTTTAAAAAGTGATAAAAAAATTTAGAAACCTCCCAGCATCGCTTCTTCCTATCCTTCTACTATTTACCAACAGTCTGCTGGGACAATTAGGATTCTGCCCCGGCAATACGGGCCAACCTATTTTTACGGAAGATTTTGGGAATGGAGTGTCTAACGGACCACCGTTAGCAGCGGGCATCACCACTTACCAATATGTAGACGGGGTTCCGAGTGATGGCAGTTACACTATCTCTAGCGCTACGCCATTCTATAATTGGCACAGGATTACAGATCATACCCCCAACGATACCAATGGGAAAGCCTTTATCGTAAATGCCGATTATACTGCGGGGGAATTTTTTAAACGACCGGTCAACGGCCTTTGTGAGAACACCTCTTATGAATTCTCATCTTGGGTCCTAAACTTATTGCCGGCATCGGGCTGCAACAACAATGGCATTCCCATAAATGTACGATTTGAAATTTGGGACGATACCGACACCCAAAGATTAGCGTGGGGCGATACCGGAAACATTCCCGGCACAGCTTCATCGCTTTGGCGGCAATATGGCCTAGTATTCCAAACTCTCCCTGGACAAACCTCGGTTATCCTAAAAATGCTGAATAACGGGGAGGGCGGATGTGGAAACGATTTGGCCATAGATGATATTGTCTTTAGGACCTGTGGAGATGCCATTACCATTGCAGACGGACTAGATAATTTAGACCTGGCTTTTTGCGAAACCGCCCCTGCAAGCAGTGTAACGATTACGGCAACACCAGATGAATCCATTTACAAAAGTCATGCTTTTCAATGGCAAGATAGTTCCGATGGAGTAGTATGGACGGATATTCTAGGCGAAGATAACGAAACATATACCTCTCCTCTGCTTACGAACGATACGTTCTTTCGGGTAAAATTGGCAGAGGATGTCATTAATCTAGCTAACCCCCTTTGCAGTACAATATCAGATGTTTTCAAGGTAATTATTGTTCCAAAACCACTACCCCCAACCAGCAATGGAGACATAGCTACTTGTGTCAATGACAACATACCACTAACTGTAAGTGTCCCTGCGGATATACTGGTAAACTGGTACGACGCCCCCTTTGGAGGAAATCTTTTACTAGAGAATAGCACCTCATACTTGGCACCTAGTGATGGCACCTATTATGCCGAGGCCGTATCTACTTTGGCAGATTGCTATGCCGATAGCAGAACCGCGCTTAGCCTGACCCTTTATGAGCTCCCTGTGGTAACAGACGAAACCCATTCTTTTTGTGAAGGAGAAGATATTATTCTATACGCAAATATCAGTAATGTAACTTATAATTGGAGTACCGGGGAAACTACCTCTAATATTATTGTGGATACAGCAGGGACTTATACCCTTATTGTTACCAACCCCAACGGTTGCCAAAGCACCAAGTCCATTACCGTATCGCAAATAGACCGCCCCATAATTAGATCCGTTAGCTCGGAAGAATATACGATCAAAGTTCTTGCAAAAAACCTTGGGTCCTTTGAATATTCCTTAGACGGTATCAATTATCAGGATCAAAATAGTTTTAAAAATAGGGAAGGCGGCCTTTATACGATCTATGTAAGGGAGAAATCCGGATGTGGGTTAACCACTATGGAATACCTGCACTTGGTAATCCCCAAATTCTTTACGCCAAACGGCGACAACCACAATGATCTGTTCATTATTCACGGCACTGATAACTTTCAAAATTCTGAGTTGAATATTTATGACCGATATGGAAACTTATTGAGAAACATTAGAAATGCTCCTTTTGAATGGAACGGTACTTTTAAGAACAAGGCCTTACCAGCATCGGACTATTGGTACAGTCTAAAACTGGACCATATAGAAAAACGAGGCCATTTTACCCTAAAAAGATAATCACTTATTTATAATCTCAAAAGGAATAGTAGGGGTCTCAAAAAAATGAAAATAAATCAGACATTTTAAATTCAATTTACTTTGTTATTTTTACACATTGATTTTCAACTATGAGCACATCTTTTGAACGTTTTCAAAAAAGAAAGCTAATTTCCTCTTATTTCTCGGTAGTCCTTAGCATTGGTCTAGTACTTTTTCTATTGGGCATACTGGGGCTTTTGGTGCTGAATACTAAAAAGTTAGCCGATCATTTTAAAGAACAAATTACCATATCGGTTTTTTTAAAGGACAGCGCCAAAGAAGTGGAAATAAACCAATTACAAAAAGGCTTGGCGATGGCAGCATACACAAAAAAAGCCACCTTTGTCTCCAAGGAGGAGGCTGCAGAGAAGCACAGTGAGGAAATTGGAGAGAATTTTTTGGATTTCTTGGGGTACAACCCTCTTAAAAATTCCATAGACGTGCAGTTAAATGCTGCATATGTGCAAACGGATAGCATTGCTGACATTGCCAAGGAAATATCCACAAAAGGATATGTTGAGGAAGTAAGTTATGACGAGCCCTTAATTACCTTGCTCAATGACAACGTTAAGAAACTGAGCTTTTGGATATTGGTGGCCAGCGGGATATTCACCTTTATTGCCGTACTGTTGATTAACAGTTCCATAAGGCTCTCAATTTATTCCAAGCGTTTTATTATAAAGACCATGCAAATGGTAGGGGCCACCAAGTCGTTTATAAGACGACCATTTATATGGACCAATATTAAATTAGGGGTATTGGGAGCCGTTATTGCCCTAATTGCACTTGGAATAGTGCTTTATTATGTTGACCAAAACTTCCCGGAACTAAACCTTCTCCAAGACCCTACGATCCTGATCATACTTTTTGTAGGTGTTTTTAGTTTAGGAGTCATAATTTCCTTGTTAAGTACATATTTTGCTACACAACGCTTCCTAAATTTGAGGACAGATGATTTATATTACTAAATTTGCAGCATGAGTCAGAAAAAAAATAATAATCAGGCACAAAAACCTATGCAGGAGTTTATCTTTCAGAAAAAAAACTACCTGTTTATGTTTATTGGCCTAGCCTTTATTGCCTTAGGGTTTATCCTAATGAGTGGTGGAGGAATGGACGATCCCAACGTTTTTAATCCTCAAGTATACAATTTTAGAAGAATACGACTTGCCCCAACCTTGGTCTTAATCGGTCTGGGAATTGAAGTTTACGCTATTCTGTTAAACCCTCATAAGAAAAAATAAATTTTGGACATATTAAAGGTTATTATTTTAGCCATAATAGAAGGTCTTACGGAGTATTTACCCGTTTCTTCTACTGGACATTTGATCATTGCTTCTTCATTTTTTGGTATTGCACAAGAAGATTTCACTAAATTATTTACCATTGTCATCCAATTGGGAACCATTCTTTCTGTTGTGGTGCTTTATTATAAGCGATTTCTTCAAAGCGTCGATTTTTATTTCAAATTACTGGTAGCTTTTATTCCCGCTGTAGTATTTGGGCTTCTTTTAAGCAGTTACATAGACACCCTATTAGAAAGCCCCTTAACCGTGGCCGTTTCCTTAGTCCTTGGGGGACTGGTACTTTTAAAGGTCGATAATTGGTTCGGAGATTCTGAAAACACTGAAATCTCTTACTCCACCGCCTTTAAAATAGGCATTTTTCAATGCTTGGCGATGATACCAGGCGTATCTAGAAGTGGCGCCAGTATTGTTGGGGGAATGTCGCAAAAACTTTCTAGGACCGCGGCAGCAGAATTTTCTTTTTTCCTTGCCGTACCTACCATGCTAGGAGCAACATTAAAGAAGAGCTACGATTATTATATGGCTGGTTTCACCTTGACGGGTGAGCAAATCAATTTTTTAATTATTGGAAACGTGGTTGGTTTTTTGGTAGCATTATTTGCCATCAAAACATTTATCGGATTTTTAAGTAAGCACGGTTTTAAAATATTTGGATACTATAGAATTATAGTAGGATTGGCAATTCTAGTTATACATTATTTCATTAGCCCCCTAACAGTTATTTAATGACCAAGGAAGATTTTTTGGAGGGAAAGTTGTTACTCATCGATAAACCGTTGGGGTGGAGCTCCTTTCAGGCTGTAAACTCCTTAAAATGGGCCATTCGAAAGAAATTTCAACTAAAAAAAATAAAAATAGGCCATGCCGGAACCTTAGATCCTTTGGCCACCGGACTACTATTGATATGTACGGGAAAATCTACCAAGACCATAAATATATTGCAGGGGCAAGAGAAGGAATATACGGGAAGTATTACTTTAGGTGCCACTACCCCGTCTTACGACCTGGAAACGGAAATAGATAAACACTTTCCCACTGACCATCTTACCGAAGATTTGATCCAAGAGGCCACAAGTCATTTTATAGGAGATATTGAGCAGGTGCCACCCGTGTTTTCAGCGCTTAAAAAAGATGGGAAGCGACTTTATGAATATGCCAGGGAAGGGAAGACCGTTGAAATTAAAAAACGACCAGTCTCTATCACCGAATTTGAAATTACCCGAATTGAACTACCCATAATAGATTTTAGGGTGGTCTGCAGCAAAGGCACCTATATCAGATCATTGGCCCACGATTTTGGCGAAAAAGTGGGATCTGGCGCACATTTATCCGCTCTGAGAAGAACCAAAATAGGCGATTACAACGTAAATAAAGCCATAAGCCCCGAGGAATTTGGTAAATTACTGCAGATAGACAGTTAAAGGCATCAATATGCTGAGGTGGCAACCAATCCGTTCGTCGATAATTTAAAATATTTTTGATAAAACGCGGTTATAACCCTATGAACTTGAACAAGAAGCAGCTTTCTTTATTAATAACATTCTTTACCATGTCCTTGCTGATATTGTCCTTATACAATATTCACTTAGGGCAGAAGGAACAGGACGAGTATGTTATTGAATTAAGTTTGCTGGAGGAGGAAGATCTCGAGTTAATAATTGAGGAAGAAATTGAGGCCATGGAAGACATGGCCAAATCTGCATCCATAAAGAGCCATATGGCCTACAACGAGGCGAACAAACCGAGTTTCGGTAATCCAGAACCTCTAAAGACCTTAGAAGAAATTATGGAGGAACAGGAACAGTCCTCGGACAGCGAGGATCCTTCAGAATATCTAAGTTCAGATTCGGAATACGCTACTAGGGTAAAAGAACTTGCGCAAAGACGACGGGAAAAACAAGAGTTACTTGGAGAAAAAGAGGCAAGTAAGGAGGTTATGACCAATAATTTAGCAAAACGAAACACTTCGGTCTCCTACTCCCTACTAGACAGGAGGCATATCAGCCTACCCATACCCATATACACCTGTATTGAAGGCGGAAAAGTAGTTATCAACATTAAAGTGGACACTCTTGGAAGGGTAATTGAAGCCGAAGTGAACAAAAAAAGCTCTAGCACCTTAAATGGTTGTCTCATAGACAACGCGATAGCATACGCCTTAAAATCCCAATTTAATTCGGGCAGCCGCTCAGATCAGATGGGAACGATAACCTACTTATTCCAAGAAAAGTAGCGGTAACAGGTCTTTTATAGTACTTTGCCCTTTATCCTTATTATACCATTGCTGTAATTCCTCTTTAAATTCTGGTGTAAACACCCCATATTTATCCTTTTGATCCTGTACCATTTTGGCGGCTACGGAAGGTCTAGAACCCCATTCCCCTATAATATCCCCACTTGCATTGTCTATAGCGATCAGCTTTGGAATAGCCATGGACCCATTGGCCATAAAACGCTGCATCAGCTCCGTATTTTCATCGCGCAATAACAGCTTTAGGGAAATTTTATTATTAAGGTTTGCAATTTTGTTCATTACAGGAAGGGTTTGCGCAGCATCACCGCACCAACTTTCGGTAAGCACCAACCAGGTAATTTCCCGATCTACACGCTCTATTTTTGACACAGTTTCTGCCCCAATCTTAAGGGTTTTGTCTAAGCGCCTCATCCGTTGGTCGTTTAATAAGGTATAATTGCTTAGCTCCTCATTTTGAATTGGTCCGGTAGATGCACCTTCCAGAACCAAGGTGGCTATCATTTTTCGGTAATCCCCATAACTCATTCCTCTTTCCAAGCTTTTTTCAATAAGCTGCGAATCTAAAAGTGTTTCTGATTTCTGCTCCATATTCTTATACCTAACAATAAGGTGCAAAAATAGTGATTCTATAGACCATAAAGCGTAACAAAGGTTACATAGGTTTATTATGCCGTTGCATTACTAAAGAACTTTTTGATAAACAGTTTTAATGATTTAGGGCCCGTTTTTTAATCATCCCACCCCTAGTGTCGTTTACACTGTTCATGACTACAAAAGCATTAGAGTCAATTTTCTCAATTTCGGTATTCAACTTACTTATTTCCAGTCTTGTTATAACCGCGTAAAGAATATCATAATCCTTAACTACCCCATTTTGTGCATAACCTCCACGCCCGGCATAAATAGTTACTCCTCTTCCCAACTTTTCGGTGATCATTAACCTAATCTCTTCGCTTCGAACAGAAATTATGGTTACTCCCGTATACTCTTCAATACCATCTACAACAAAATCCAAGGTTTTGGAGGCAGATAGATAGGTAAGCATGGAATAAAGGGCTATTTCCAAGGAAAGGAAATATGCCGCTGCTGTAAATATGATCACGTTGATCACTATAATATTGTCCCCTATTTTGGTCCTTAATTTCTTACTAATATATATGGCGAGTACCTCCGTGCCATCCAATACTCCACCTCCCCTGATGGAGAGCCCAATACCCGCTCCTAGAAAAAATCCGCCAAACACCGCCACCAACAGTTCATCATCCGTTACCTCGGGAAAATGTACGGTGGCAAGTACTACAGCCAGTCCGAGGATAGCTAGGGACGTCTTTATAGCAAATTGTTTACCTATTACCTTAAACCCAAGATAAATAAAGGGCAGGTTTACTAAAATAATAAGCAGGTACAAAGGAATTTTAAATATTTCCGTAAGCAATAGGGATATTCCTGTTGCCCCACCATCAATAAAACCATTGGGCAACAAGAAGCTCTTTAACCCAAAGGCGGCCGAAAAAATCCCTAAAACAATAAAAATCACATCGCGAATAAGAGAAATTATGCCAACTCTAAACCGTCTCGATTTTCTCCAATAGCTAGACGTATTTTTCTTAAAGTCGTGTTTTTTTCTCTTTTTGTCAACCATATAATGCGCTCATTAAGTATTTCTCAAAAACCAACCTGGACGTAATTGAGCTACAAACACAGCACCATCATGAGATATATGTCTATAACCCGAAAACCATAACCAACACGCACAATGGCAATACCGGAATTCTAGGAGTAATTCTTGAAATAGAAATTGAATGGGCCGAAATTACAATAATTCATGCTTTTATTGATAATCATCACATAAAAAATGATTTAATTATTGTTCTTGAACCCTATAATTAAATCGATATATTCCATACATTTAAAATATATAAGTGTCTAATGGAAAAGCATAAATGTGGATGGTGCAAGGGTGATGCCCTTTACGAAAAATACCATGACGAAGAATGGGGTGTTCCCCTTAAGGACGATGCCCAATTATTTGAATTTTTAATCTTAGAAACGTTCCAAGCAGGATTAAGTTGGATTACCATTCTTAGAAAAAGGGAAAATTTCAGGAAGGCATTCGATCAATTTGATTACCAAAAAATTGCAAATTATTCCGAAGAAAAGATAGAATCACTCTTACAAGATTCGGGAATTGTTAGGAACAGGCTCAAAATTAGGGCCACAGTGACAAATGCCATAGAATTTATGAAAATACAGGAACAATACGGTAGTTTTAGTAGCTATATATGGGGCTTTATTGACGGCATCCCTATAAAAAACAAGGTTAAAAATTACAAAGATGTCCCAGCTACAACCCCTTTGTCCGACGCTATCAGCAAAGACCTAAAAAAACGGGGCTTTAAGTTTGTGGGCAGTACCGTGCTTTACGCGCATATGCAAGCCACTGGCATGGTAAACGATCACGAAATAAATTGCTTTAGATATCATGAGGTATAAACTCCCACTTTTTCTAGCCTTTTTAATTCTAAGTTCTCTTTGCTTTTCACAATCAAAACCGGAACGGGAACATCGAATCAAAAAATCACAATTTCCTATAATTGCAACTGCTGTAATTCCGGAAGCTGCAAAACGTATTCGCTACTACAAAGAAATAGATACCGTTAATACTCTTTTCACACTAAAATTCAAGTTGAAAAGAATGAAATACGAAATAGAGGTAGACGACACTGGCGAAATTGAACAATTGGGATTTCTTGTAAAGGAAGTAGATATTCCTAGGGACGTCTATTCGGGGATCCATAATTTTTTGAATAGCAATTTTCAAAAAGTCAAGATTAAGCGCATATTACAATGGTATCCTGCCGACACTAAGGACGCCCTAAAAAACACCTTTCAAAATTTGATACTTCCCACAAATACTTACGGATTATTAGTGAGGGGAAAGAAAAGGACACAGCAAAAGAATAATCGAGATTATATGCTCTTATTCAATTCGGAAGGAAAATTTCTAAAGATAAGGGAGGCACTCCCAGTTAATTTTGACCGAGTTCTTTATTAGGAGGCAGCGCTGTAGCTTTTAAAATTTCAATAAATTCACTCCTAGGAATTTCCTTAGCCCCCAAACTTTCCAAATGCGAATTGTACACTTGGCAATCGATCACCTTATATCCCTGTGCCTCTAATTCCTGAGCCAAATGTATAAAAGCGTATTTAGAAGCATTGCTGGCCTTGCTAAACATACTTTCGCCACAGAAAACATGCCCTAGATCTACTCCGTACAAGCCTCCTACCAAAACATCTTCATCCCAGACTTCTATGGATTTGGCTATTCCAATTTCATGTAAATGAATATAGGCCTTTTTCATCCCATCGGTTATCCAGGTTCCATTTTGACCTTTGCGATCTATGGCCGAACACTCTTGAAGCACCTCTATAAAATTGGTGTTCCAAGTAATTTTGAAAGAATTCCTTTTAATTAACTGTCGCATGCTCTTGGATATCCTGACCTCTTTAGGAAACAATACCATTCTAGGGTCGGGGCTCCACCATAGAATCGGGGAATCTTCATTAAACCATGGGAAAATTCCGTTTCTGTAGGCCAAAACCAATCTTTCTGGGGATAGATTACCACCTACCGCCAACAACCCCTCTTCATCTGCATTCTCAACATTGGGAAATACTAAACGGTCATCTAAAAGAAACATGCACAATAGTTTTTTGGTTCTTAAAAATAAGAAAACCTACCCAGCTACATGCCGGGCAGGTTGTTTAAACAATATTATTAGACTTGAGTGATACTCCTCAATCTATATGGCCAACCTTCTTATCTAAAAAGGAAGATCGTCATGATCTTCTTCATTTAAATTATCTGCCGGCTCAAAGGCATCCATAGGAGGTACTGGAGGCATTCCGGCACCACCTGCTTCTTGTTGTAAGTTTTCTATACGCCATCCTTGGATAGAGTTAAAATATTTGGTTTCCCCTTGTGGGTTTACCCATTCTCTACCTCTTAGGTTGATGCTGATTTTCACTGACTGACCTACTCCAAAATTATTCAACAGATCACATTTATCCTGTACAAATTCCACCATAATATGCTGCGGGTACTGCTCCTCGGTAGTCACTACTACCTCTCTTTTTCTAAATCCGTTGCTCCCAAAAGTTTGGGTCTCACTTACCATTTTAATTTTCCCTTGTACTTCCATTTTCCTATTTTTCTAAATAATTCTAATTGATATTCTTTTTTTGTCAATATTAAGGATTTTGGCTAGGAACACCTAGAACAAAACCTTCCATCTTCTTTTAGCCCCTAATTTTTAACATCCACATGCGTTATGGGCTCTTATTCCGTTGTTTTTTTAACAGTCATACTTCGACTGCCTCTGGCAGGTAATCTTGCCTAACGGTAGTCAGATTCACATTTCTTCATTCGTATTTGCAACCAATTTTAGGTCATGCTCATTTTATAGGATCCATATTCACACTTTGGTATCCTATTATTAGATTTCGGCTTCCGCCAGCAAACACATCCATGCGGCCATCAATTCGTTGTTTTTTAAAAGAGCCTGTGCTTTCTTATGCAACTGATCCGGATCTCCAGAACTTAGTAGGACCCGAAGTCCCACATCGTTATCAATATAGCTCTTAACTTCTTCCGTAGTAGGCAGTTTTTCTATATTCCCCAACTTTCCCAGATCATTTCCGGTAAGAATATGGCTTAACCGTATATAATCGGGAAGTTGATCTATGCCGATCCCTATTGTGGAAATTGGCTTAGGAACTTCAAATAGTCCCAGATTGGCTCTACTGTACCAATCACCACCCATACGGGCTACTTGATCTATCTTATATGGGTCTACACGACCATTTTCATCCAAAATATCTGCATCCAAATGAATTTTTACCACTTCACAGAAAACCAGATTTCCTGCTCCCCCCTCTTTTCCCAAAGGCTCTACCTTAATTACCTTACATTCAAACTGCACAGGAGATTCTGCCACTCTAAAGGGTTTTACCAAATCCGATTTTAACATGGTAAACCCGGCCTTAATAAATTCATTCTCCCCTACTTTATACTCTGTACTAGCCAAGGATACTTGTTGCACCATGGCGTAGTTTACAATATTCACGACTACTTCCTTGGTTTCTATAATATTGTCCAAGGTGTGTTTGGTGGTATTGTTACGAACCCGTCTAGCTGGCGAAAATACTAGGATAGGCGGATTGGCGCTAAATACATTAAAAAAACTAAATGGCGATAAATTTGGCCTCCCCCTCTTATCAACGGTACTGGCAAAAGCAATAGGCCTAGGCCCAACAGCACCCAACAAAAGTCCATGCAATTTTGCAGTGGTGACTTCTGTAACCTCAAGGGAAACCATTTTCTTCATAGCAAACAAAGGTACTAAATTACGGGCAAAAGGAAATAAATCCCAGCTTCCTAAAATAGAATATCTTTGCCGAAAATACGTTATCTTGTTATTGTTATGATTAATATAATTGATGGATGAATTTTAGTCCTAAAAAGAAAACTCCCAATATTCTATTACTAATAGCCTCCTTCGCTATAGTTAGTCTTATACTATGGAACACCAATAGTTTTTTTAAAAAGTTTAAGGAGGAAGAACGGTATAAAATGCAGATCTGGGCCACGGCTCAGTCAGAATTCCTATCCCTTCCCGTAGAGGCCGACCCTGGAAATCTTCATATAAAGATATTTCAGAACAACACCTCAACCCCAATGATATTGGTAAACAAGGACAGTTCCATTAAAATTAATAATATGCCGGGGGCGCTTAGCTCGGACACAGCCTATATCAATAGAAAAATCAGAAAATTTAAATCGGAAAACAATCCGATATTTATTGAATACAAAGGCGAAAATTTAGCCACACTTTATTATGGCAATTCTGAAGTCCTCAACAAGTTAAAATATTATCCCATTGCGCTCTTATTGATCATCTTCCTATTTGGAACAGTTATCTATTTTCTCTTTAAGACCAACAAAACCTCTGAACAAAACAAATTATGGGCTGGGATGGCCAAGGAAACAGCACATCAAATAGGCACTCCATTATCATCGCTATTGGGATGGAACGAACTCTTAAAATCAGAAAATATCAACCCTGAAATAACCAAGGAAATAGAAAAGGACATCACCCGGTTGGAAACCATTACCAATCGCTTCTCAAAAATAGGGTCTCTTCCCATTCTTGCGGAACACGACCTAGTAGAAGAAACCAAAAATGCCTACCACTATCTCAAATCAAGGAGTTCCAAACTCATCAATTTCTCCTTCCAAACCCATGTGGACCATGTTCCTGTTTTACTTAATAAAGCGCTTTATAATTGGACTATAGAAAATTTGGTAAAAAATGGTATAGATGCCATGCGCGGGAAAGGAAATATCTCCATAGAAATCTTTCCGAGCGGAAGTAGTGTTAAAGTTCTTATAACCGATACTGGTTCTGGAATTTCCAAGAATAATTTCCAAACTATATTTAATCCAGGGGTTACCACCAAAAAAAGGGGGTGGGGATTGGGACTTTCTTTGGTAAAAAGAATAGTAGAGGAATACCACAATGGTAAAATTAAAGTACTTTCGTCGTCTGAAAAAGGTACCATAATGCAAATTTCATTAAAAGTTAAAAAATAAATTGATGGCAAAGGAGAAATTGGTGGTTTTGAAGGAGGCAGATTTAACCAATAACTGTCCCGAATGTTTTAATCAGGAATTAAAGCTTACTTTTTATCAAAAGCACACATATGGCAGGTTGTTTGACAGGACCACTAAGGATATTACCCATGAAATAAAATGTACCAAATGCAACTCATTGATCTACCCTGTAACTTGGACAGAAGATATAGAGAGAGTATATGATTATTACCGCAGAATGGTGGCACCTAGCAAAGCAATTATAAGGTTTACCACCTTGTTCTATATTCTTATCCTATTGTTGATCTCTGTTGTTGCCACAGGGGCTTATGTTATAATTGCTAACGTTATATAATTCTTTCCCGAATTTTTTTTGCAATCTCTAGGAAATCGTCTTTGGACAAGGATACCTTATGCTGAAAAGTGGCATCGCGCATTGCGTTTAACGGGATAAGGTGGACATGCACATGGGGTACTTCCAAACCTATCACAGTTAAACCTACCCGATCGCAAGGTATAGCGGCCTCTATGGCCATCCCAATTTTTCTTGAAAACGCCATAAGCCCCATATAGGTATCTTCATCCAAATCCAACAGTCGGTCTACCTCCATCTTAGGGATACACAACGTATGGCCCTTAGCATTTGGATTGATATCTAAAAAAGCATAAAATCGATCGTCCTCTGCTATTTTATAGGAGGGAATTTCCCCATTGATGATTTTTGTAAAAATAGAAGCCATAAGTCTTTGTCAGTTTTTGATGTTATAGAGCATTGAAGCACAATACCTATGTGGTACTACTCCCTTTTGCCACTTTTGATTACAATTTACTAAAAGACATTCATAAAACCGTAATACTATAAAATAGTTAGGCCTTAATTGCAACAAACAATTAAGGCCTTTACTAAATTGTATAAATAAAATTATCTAGAAATTTCCAGTACTTCAAATTTCAACGTCCCGTTGGGCACAGTGATTTCAGCGGTTTCGCCTACTTTTTTCCCCAGTAACCCTTTTCCTATAGGCGAATTTACAGAAATTTTAGCAGATTTTAAATCCGCTTCACTTTCTGCAACAAGGGTGTATTTCATTTCCATTCCGTTATTGATATTTTTCAACTTCACGGTAGATAATACCAGCACCTTGGAATTGTCCAATTGCGATTCATCTATTAGTCGGGCATTGGACAATACTGCCTCCATTTTAGAGATTTTCATCTCCAATAAGCCTTGAGCCTCTTTGGCTGCATCATATTCCGCATTCTCGGATAAATCTCCCTTATCCCTCGCCTCTCCAATTGCCTGAGAGGCTTTTGGACGCTCCACATCCTTAAGGAAGTTTAGCTCCTCCCTCAATTTCTTTAGCCCTTCTGCTGTGTAATAAGATACTTTGCTCATTCGTTCTGCGTTTAATAAATAGGAAAATCCTCTTTAATTTATTTAAAGAGGATTTAAGACAAATATACATAATTTTTGTTCAATTTTGTTTTAGATTTCTTAAATAGACTACTTATATGAAACCTATCCTTGGACTGCTGATATTAGCCATTTTTATTTCTTGTGACAATAACCACTCCGATCGAAACCCCTATTTACTGGAGACTAATTTTAGATACCCAATAAATCTAAACTACGAGATTGACTTAAGATATCCCGGAAATGCCATTCATATTAAGGACGCTACCGTTGGCATCCGTGGTGCATTTGTATTCTACTCCGGAAGTTCCTATTTAGCATGGGAGGCCAGTTGCCCCAATCATGCCCCCAACGACTGCTCTACCATGAGCCTAGAAGGTCTAATAGTAACTTGCTCTTGTGAAGGATATAGATACCATCTATCTAACGGCCAATTATTGGATAGGCCCGATGATGGGAAACGATATCATGATCTACTTTTCTACCAGGCAACTTTAAGCGGCAATACCGTAATCATTTCCAATTAGAACTTACAAGTTCCCTAAAATACGGTCCATAATCCAACTGGTATGTAGACCAGATTTTCCCATTGACGGATGCTCCCTATTCTCCAATAAATGCGCCCTGATGTTTTCTACATGATACTGTTGCACATGCAGCGGATGTTCGATAAAAGTGCGGGTAACCCCCTCCTTATTTTCCAGGGCTACATCTTCCTCATTAAATATGGAAAACTCAATTTTCCCTTCACTCCCTAAAATCTCTACCCTATCTTCACTATTAAAGGTGGCGAAATTCCAGTGGGCAGTGCCCAAAACCCCATTCTTATGGACCCAACTAGCAGCTATGGCATCCTTAGCAGCGTATAGACCCTGTTGATTTGTGCTTGTCCCGAACACCTCATCCATTTCCCCCAACAAATAGGCGAACAGATCCAAACCATGACTTGCCAAATCGTCAAAGTACCCTCCAGGGGCAATTAACGCATCGGTACGCCAGTTATAGGACTTTTCAAGATCCAATGCGCTTGGCGGCCTACAAAACTGCCAACGAATATGTCTTACAGCTCCTATATTTCCTCGATCTAGCCATTCCTTGATTTTTAAGAATCTCGGCAAAGACCGGCGGTAATAAGCAACAAAAAGAGGCAACCCTTTAGTGGAAAAACTATTGTAAATCTCCAAGCTATCGGCATAATTAGAAGCCATGGGTTTTTCTATACAACAAGGCTTTCCTGCTTCGGCCACTTTTAGGGCATACAATTTATGTGTATCTGGCGGGGTGGCAATATATACGGCATCTATTTCTGAGTCCAAAATAAGGTCATCCCCACAAGAATAAAACTTAGGAACCCCGTGCCTTTTAGCATAATCCTCCGCCTTTTCGATATTCCGTCTCATTACCCCCTCTAACTGAAAATTTGGGGTATGCTGGTAGGGAGGACCGCTCTTTACTTCCGTTACCGCTCCACACCCAATAATACCCCATCGTAGTGGTTGCCGATACTTATCCATAATTATTGATTTCTTAATCTATTCTCTAAGTTGATACCAAAAATAGGGAATAGTTATCCATTACGATACTAACTCTAGGACTGATGATGGACACCAAATGAATAGTGTAATACTGGCACGAATGAATAAAAAACGTATTTTAGTAAGCATGACGTTAAATGCCCCCTTTAAAATACTGTGATTAAACAGCAATAACCATTCTACCTAACCCTATGAGAAATTCAAAATCAAATACAACATTTTATTTTTGGAAGATTGAGGCAACCCCGATACATTAAAGACTAAAATAAAAAAAGGAACATGGAATACCTGTACTTTAATTGTAAGCGGCAATAGATTGCAACACTAGGTAAATGGGATTTTAATGAGTGAAGTAATCGATAACGATTCCATAAATAGCAAAGCATCGGGACATCTAGGGCTACAGGTTCATGTAGGACCACCAATGAAGGTAGCATACAGGAATATTCAACTTAAAAATCCTTAATTAGTCCAACTAAGGAGGCTATTGCTTTATTAGTCAGTTTATATTTAGAGTTCAAAAATGCGCTATAATCCTTAATATTTATTGATTTTCATCAACCCAAATGAAGAAACACCACTACAAAGCAAGAGTTATTTGGACTGGAAATGAAGGCAAAGGCACTCTAGACCGCAGATCCTATAATCGCAACCATTCAATATCTTGTGAAGGAAAATATAGCGATATAAGGGGTTCATCGGATCCTTCCTTTTCTGGGGACGGATCAAAATATAATCCCGAAGATTTATTTCTATCCTCCTTATCTGCCTGCCATATGCTTTGGTACTTGCATTTATGTTCCATGAATAACATTGTAGTTACGGATTATACGGACAATCCAACTGGCATTATGGAAGAAACCGCTGATGGTAGTGGAAGGTTTATAGAGGTAATATTAAATCCTATCGTGAAGATTAACAATTCGGCCATGTTACAACAAGCAAATGAATTACATATTGAGGCTAATAAAATGTGTTTTATCGCTAATTCCTGCAACTTTAAAATCGGACACAACCCTGAAACCACAGCAGAATAAAGGTTTTTAAATTAGTATGAAAATGTCGCCAATCTAACATTTTTGGATTGAAAAAGGGAAAAAGCAGGCCCATTAAATCCAAAACATCTTTTGAATCTTGATTTAGGTAACTCCCTCACTTCATATTTCTTACCTGTATATAATAGAATTTTGCCAATCTGTCTAATTGTGGCTGGTTTTAGTTAAAAAAGTTGGATAATGACAAATTTTTTAGATAGATTTATAGGGCAAGACAATGATAATCAAGCAGTATTGAGAATTACCTATTCCAAATCTCCACTTTGCCATGAAAGAAATAATAGCATGGGCCATAGCGCTCTTATTTACACTCACTGTTTATTCCCAACAGCCAAAATTAAAAAGTGCTTTTAACGGAAAGAACCTCAGCGGCTGGACCGAGCCCACCGATAATAAGTGGTGGTCTGCAGAAAACGGAATATTGATCGGCAAAAGTGATCCAGATAAAAAGGGCTCCATACTCTGGACCAAAAAAGAATTTAAGGATTTTGAATTTGAAACGGAATTCCGTTATGTGGAGGGTACCGTAGATTCTGGAATCTTTATCCGTAACGACAAACAACAGATTCAATTGGGAATCTCTGGTTCCCTAAAGCGCGACATGACGGCATCGCCCTATATCGCTGGATTAGGATACCCCGTAGAAGCCCAGAACATTCAAGAAATCTTAAAGCCTAATAACTGGAATACCATGAAAGTGATCGCTATTGCAGGTTATTACGAAGTTTGGCTTAACAACATCCATGTTATGAGTTACACTTCGGACAGTTTTATAGAACAGGGCCCAATTGGCCTGCAAGTACATCCCAACAATAATATGATTATAAATTTTAGAAATATCAAAGTTGCAAGCGTCAATTAGGACATGGTATAAGCACAACCTAACATCATAATAAGTATGAAATAAGCATGACCGAAATTTGGTTACTTATACCAATGAGGAAATGTGAACCTGACTGCCGTCAGGCAAGTTTACATATGACCGTTAAAAAACAATAAATATCAACATATGAAAATTGAAAGACAAAAATTTAGTGGTCTTCACTTAATGTTAGGGGTACTCCTACTGTTTTTGGGATCTATTTCCTGTAAACAGAAAAAGGCAGAAGCCACCAATCTGTTAGAAGTGGGCACGAATAAAGAAAAAAGAATTCAATTGGTCAGGGACGATACCCAGAAGAAAGTATCCGTTATGATAGACGGCAAGTTGTTTACCGCCTATCGCTACCCCAATACCATTAAAAAACCTATCCTGTATCCCCTCATAACTCCAAATGGCACCAATATTACTCGGAAATTTCCCTTGGAACCTTCTGTTGGGGAACGCGTAGATCATCCCCACCAAGTAGGGCTATGGTTCAACTACGGGGATGTAAATGGCTTAGATTTTTGGAACAATTCCGATTCCATCAAGGTTGAAGAGAGCCATCAATACGGCACCATAGTACACAAACAAATCCTAGATATGGAGGATGGGGACGATAAGGCCAAACTAAAGGTGACCATGGATTGGATTTCTTCAAAAGGGGAGGTTTTGCTAACCGAAAACACCACCTTTATTTTTAGGGGGAAGGCCAATGAATACTCTATAGATCGCATCACCAATCTCAGCGCTGCTAACGGAAAAGTTGATTTTAAGGACAATAAGGAAGGGGTGCTGGGTATCAGGGTCGCCAGAGAACTGGAACACCCTTCCGATAAACCCGACATTTTTACCGATGCCAATGGGCTCCCTACAGCTGTGCCAGTACTTAACAATGATGGGGTAAACGGAAATTACATAAACAGCGAAGGCATGGAAGGGAACGACTGTTGGGGAAAAAGGTCTAATTGGGTTAATTTAACATCTACCATTCGCGATGAAAAGATTTCTTTGGTAATCCTTGACCATAAAAAAAATGTGGGCTATCCTACCTACTGGCATGCAAGAGGGTATGGTTTGTTCGCTGCCAATCCATTAGGACAAGAAATTTTCAGCAATGGTAAGGAGAAACTAAACCTAAGTTTGAAACAAGGTGAGGACGTAACTTTTAAACATCGGATTATTGTGGCCAGCAAGAATTTGGAGAAATCTGAAATCGATTCGCAATTTTCCGAATTCTCAAAAGAGTAACCCCCTTAACTGCCTATCAGCACACTAAACTATATAGTTGATTTTTAAAATTAAATTATGGGAAACAGAAGAAATTTTATTAAAAAAACCACCATGGCCAGTACAGGAATCGTCATAGGAGCTTCGGCATTTTCCGCCAAGTCCTACGGGAATATCCTAGGGGCAAATGATCGAATTATATTAGGTTCCATTGGAGTTCGTGGCCGAGGAAAAGGCCTGATGGAGAATTTTGCAAAAATGTATGCCGATGGGGTAAGGATAAAGACCATTTGCGATGTAGATTCTTCATTTTTAGAGGAACGTGTAGCCTTGGCGGCAACACATCAAAATGGCAACAGACCTGGCACGGAAGAGGATTTGCGAAAAGTCTATGACGACAAGGAGATAGATGCGGTTGTTATTGCCACCCCAAACCATTGGCATGCACTATCAACCATCTGGGCCTGCCAGGCAGGAAAGCACGTATATGTTGAAAAACCAAGTTCCCACAATGTATGGGAAGGAAGAAAAATGGTAGAGGCCGCTAGGAAATACAATCGGTTGGTACAGGTAGGATTTCAAAACCGCTCTATAAGCAATGTAATGCAGGCAATGGAGTTTCTCCATAATGGAGGAATAGGAGAAGTATTTATGGCAAGGGGCACTTGTTTTAAGCCACGCGACTCCTTTGGTATTGCCCCAGACAGTGCTCCACCGACAAGTCTTAATTACGATCTTTGGTTAGGACCAGCCACCTATAGGCCTTATAACGAAAAAAGGGGGCATTATAATTGGCATTGGCATTGGAATACGGGAAATGGGGATACTGGCAACCAGGGACCACATCAATTTGATGTAGCGCGATGGGGCCTTAACAAAAACGAACATCCCATAAAAGTACAATCTATGGGTGGAATTTTTGGGATGACGCCCCAAGAATGTTCCCAAGAAACCCCCAATACCCAAACTTCCGTATTTGAATATGCGGATGGTAAAATATTAGAATTTGAAACCCGAGGGAGGTACACCAACCACGAAGCCAATTTAGGAATCAAAATAGGCAATGTGTTTTATGGCACTAATGGATGGATGGAAGTAAATGGTGATACTTGGAAGGCCTACAAAGGCGAAGAAACCGAACCGTTTGCTGGTTCTGAAATGGGTGTAGGAGCGGCAGTTGGTGGCGATAGCACCTTTTTAACAGCACCTGATAGCAAGGGGCATTTTGGGAATTTTATAGACGGACTTCGCTCTGGCAACCCTAAAGATTTAAATTGTGATATTGAAATTGGACATACCTCTACGGTGCTTCCATTAATAGCGAATATTGCCTATAAGGTAGGTGAAACATTAAAATTTGATGGAAAAACAGAAAAATTTATTGGCAACAAAAAAGCAGATGCCATGTTAACCAGAAAATATAGGGCACCATATGTGGTTCCTGATAAAGTGTAAGGCCCACAAACAGCTCTTCAGTTATATGGTTACAAGGTTAAAAAGTGATGCAAGCCACTTAATAATCTTGTAACTATACAACTTGGCTTATCTATCGTTATTGTTCGTTCATACATTATCCCCGTGTAGTTATACATCACCCCTTTCCTTTTATACTCAAAATTAACTTTCCTTCACTCATAAACATCTAACTATTAGATAGATATATGTTACATTGTTGGCAAAGTGTGTTACATATGTGGCACATTCTTCAGGTCCTTTGCCCTAATTTTAGACTAAAGAAAGGTTTCCTTCCCAAATAGGATTGTTAAAGGGAAAACCATTTAAGTAACTACCCCCTCCGTTTACTTCATGTTGCCTATGAGATCTACTATAATAAATCATATAAAATGCAAATTATGAAAACAAGCAAGAATTTAACTCTAAAGTTTTTTGCCTTTTTAATTATTTCAGGCCTAATTATGTCTTGTTCAAAAGATGATGGGGAAATAGGACCACAGGGTCCACAAGGTACACAAGGCGATCAGGGTGATCAAGGCCCCAAGGGCGATACAGGTACGGCCAATGTAATCTATTCAGCTTGGATCGAAACTGAATTCCCGACTAATATTTCTGCTCCAGGAGCTGGCTTCGATATCGAAGCCCCAGACCTAACCCAAGATATTATGGACAAAGGCACGGTTATGGTATTCGGTAGGAACCTGACAATTTTCGGGTTCGATTATTTTGCTTTGCCATTCATTACTAGTGGTAACCAGCACAACTTCAGGATAGAAATGGAAAAAGTGTTGCGCATAACCGCGGCAACGCTATCCGGTGCAGCCTCTTCCCAGGTAGGCAGTCCGTTTTTTGAGGGTTACCGATATGTAATAATTCCGGGCGGACAACCTGCATCTAATAGCGCTGGGAAATCATCACAAACAGAAGCTTTGAAATATACAGAAATGACTTATGAAGAGTTGAGGCAGCATTTTAATATTCCAGACGATGAGAACTAACCGTGAAGCCACAAAGTCTAAGGTGATTTACGGGATGTTTCCCAGACCCACACAATCCTAAATTACAACGGATACGAAATGATTGATGCAGCTATCGAGGACATTTTCGCGTTACAGATAATCTCCTTAACTAGTTATAAATAATAAGGCTATAAAGTTAAAAAGATAAATTTCCATCTTCTTAACCTTATAGCCTTTTAACCATATAGTTCTCCAATAAACTATTTGGGCATTTATCTTAAATTAAAAATTAATAGTTGCTCCTAACAGGAAATTGATACCTGCCTGAGGATAATATCCAGCTCCTTCCACGGTAGTAATGGTACCTTGAACAGAATAATCGTCATCGTAGGTAAAGAAATACCCATTAGATTCATAAAGGTTATCAAAGATATTGTTGACCAGACCAGAGAGTACAATGTTCTTAATAAACGAATTGGTCTCAATAACATATTGCACATTGATATCCGTTTGGGAATAGGCATCCAACACCGAGCTCTTTGCATCTATATTCCCCATATACTGCTTGCCCACATATTTTGTCAACAAACTTAGCTGTAACTTGGCATCTGGCATATAGGTGAAAATATTCCCCGCAATTACGCTTGGCGAAAATGAAATATGGGTATCCCCTAGATTTTGAAGGTTCCCATCGCGTTGAAAAACAAAATCTTTGTTCCTATTGTCGCTAAGAGCAACATTTGGGCGGAGAATAAACTTATCCCCTAAGGTCAACATCGCATCAACCTCCAATCCCAGTCTATAGCTATCACCAACATTGGCGCGCAGTGCTCCACCTACATCGTTTAATTCCCCGGTAAGAACCAATTGATCTTTGTACTTCATATAGTACAAATTGGTGTTTAAACGAACTCCCGAAGAAATATGACGCCATCCCAATTCAAAATCGTCCAATTTTTCAGGTTTTGGATTTCCACCCTTATAATCGTTCCTATTGGGTTCCCTATTGGCCACGGCATAAGAAAGATAAAAATTGTGCTGGGCATTTAGGTCATAAGTAATTCCCGCTTTCGGATTAAAAAAATTAAAGGTATCGTCTACCAATCCTGTCTCCACTCCATTTGCGGTATATGCTATGTTCCTAAATTGTAAATCCCCATAAGCGCTCCAGTTCCTATTTAATTTATAATTGGCCTTAGCGTAAATATTCATATCACTCTTGGTAGAGGTATCATCATAGTACCTGCCCTTATAATCCTTATTGTTGGAAAAACGGGCCCATATAATTTCTCCAAAATGATCTCCAGAATAGTTATTCCATCCTCCACCTAGAATTACATCTAAACCTTCATTTCGATAATTGACAGAAAATGTTGTACCATAAAAGTCATTTTCCAACCACCTTCTACGGATCAAATCGGTTGCACTTACTGTTTCCCCGTCCTTATCAAAAGGGGTTATCCCATAAGTACTAAAATCATCATCTTCCTTATACTGTTCAAAATATCCTTCCCCGCGAGTGTAGTGCAAGGCTAGATTAGTGCTCCAGCTATCCGAAAGTTTTTGGTTCCAATGCAATTGAAAGTGATTCTGCTTATAGTCGTCCACCTCATTATCATAAAATTGGGTAACTCCATTTTCATCCGTATACTCTCCTGCAGTGTTGTAGGTGCGATTGTCGGCTAACTGCACCTTATCAATTCCGTTCCACGCCTGGTAGGTGGTTTGATGGCCCCCGAACATTAATGCCTTGATCAAGGTGCGATCATCCAAATAAGATCCTTGCAAAAAGTAGGAATTCAACTCAGAGGATGCCCTATCTATATACCCATCGGAGGTAATTCTGGACAATCGACCAGAAATCTCTATATGATCGTTAAGCACACCGGTGCTAAACTTTAAATTGTTCTTTAGCGTATTAAAACTGCCGACGGAAGAATTAATTTCACCATAAGCTTCATTGGAGACGGCATCGGTCAGGATATTTAAACTGGCCCCAAATGCTCCGGATCCGTTAGTGGAAGTCCCTACTCCCCTTTGTAGCTGAAGGCTTTGGGTAGAAGAGGCGAAATCGGGCATATTCACCCAAAACGATCCATGTGATTCGGAATCGTTGTACGGAATTCCGTTGATGGTCACGTTTACTCGGGTTCCATCACTACCCCTTACCCTGATCCCGGTATAACCAACTCCTGCCCCAGCATCTGATGTGGTAACCACTGCAGGCAGAAAATTCATTAGGATCGGAATATCCTGACCTAAATTCCTGGATTGGATCTGTTTCTTAGTAAGATTGGTGAAAGTAACAGGCGACTCTTTCGTAACGCGAATCGCAGATACCAAAACTTCATCTAAAGCAATTTGACTGCCTTCTAAAGAATCTTTTGGTTTTTCTTGGCCGAAGGCCGATAATACGACACCAAACATGGCAGCCGTTGTGAACATAGTTTTCATTCGTAATACATTTGTTACGAATAAAAGGGGCTATTATTCTTGTTAAAAATTGATTTTTGTTTTTTCCCGACCAAAAATTGTATCGAAAATAAAACGTAAGAAATTCCCGAACGCGATTTTCGCATCCCTTGGCAGCATTACCTGCCCAGGTTCCTTGGGTATAATCTCAGCCTACCGTAGCAAGCACCCCTTTGAGATGGGCACAAATCTACATCCCCTAAAATCAATTTCAAAATTAAAATCCACTTTTAATAATTAACTTTTTTTATAGACAGATAGAGGTGCAAAACCGTATTTTAGAAGCGGCACATTACACAGTAATTCAAAAATGAACAAAAGCAAAAACAAGTTTACCATCAAAATAATGTTCAGCTATTTTATGCTAGGAATATTAGCCTTAGTTGTCGGGTATTTCATAGTATCTGAAATAAAGGTATACGTATCTACTGAAATTAATGCTGAAAATGACTCCAAACTATTAAAAACAGGCTCTTTACTTACCGAATTATATCAGGCGGAAAGTCTCTCTAAATTGGCGCTTCAAAAAAAGACCTCTAAAAGTTTTACCGCCTACACCCAAAAGATAGATTCAATTTTTATCTCTATAGACTCCGTAAAACTACTGACTGACAATGACTATCAAAAAAAATTATTGGACAGTGTACAGGTATTGCTTAAAAAAAAGGTATTCAACAGCAATGAACTTTTACGATTAAAACGGAATAGCGAGGACAACAGTTCCATAGACAATGCCCTATTAGAACTAAGCAAAATTGAACAATCCATGGGAAAGCTCCCCCCAGAGAGTTTTAACCCAAACTACGCTGACTTACCAGAAAAATCTCGTGAAATTTTAAAAAATTACGCCGACTACCTCAGTGATAATGTCCCAAAAGATTCGCGAGACCGTGCTACGGCCTTAGAGATAGATTCCATTATTACCGCTTCAAAATTGCTATTGCAGGAAGCCAAACAGCAAAAAATTCAGACCTTCCGAACTTTAGCACAAAAAGAGATGGAACTCAGCAGGGCCGATCTGGAAATTTCTCAACAATTAAGAAGTATCATTTCCGCTTTTGAACAGGAAGTGATGGCGAAATCGTATGACGACAACTTAAAAAAACAGGACGCCCTTAAACGTAGTATACGGCTTGCCAGTGTTGCAGCCTTACTGGGATTTGCCATTGTAGGGCTCTTCACCTTTCTTATCACCAAGGATTATTGGAAGGTCCAATTGTTTCGGGAACAGTTGGAAAAAGAAAAGAAATTTTCTGAATCCCTATTAAAAAGCAGGGAACAACTAATAGCCACTGTAAGTCACGACCTCCGAACTCCGCTCAATACCATTACTGGGTATTCCGAATTGATGGAAACTACCGGGCTAACGGGACTACAGGTTTCCTATCTAAAAAATGTAAAATCGGCCTCCCATTACGTAGATAGCTTAGTAAACGATTTATTGGATTTTTCCAAGTTGGAGGCTGGAAAATTAAAAATTGAAAAATCTCCTTTTATATTAGTCGATCTTATCACTGAGACCGCCGAAAACTTAAAGGAACTTAATACTAGAAAGAAGATTGTATTACAATTGGAACTGGATCCCCGTTTAAATAATCCGGTATTAGGCGATGCCTTTAGGGTCCGACAAATTCTGACCAATCTAATCGGGAACGCTTATAAATTTACGGAGGAAGGTTTTGTGAAGATCACGGCAAAAATCATTCAGGAATCAGGCGACACCTACAAAACCCGAATTCAGATAATCGATTCAGGAATTGGAATAAAAAGAGAAAAACAAGAACAAATCTTTAAGGAATTTACTCAGGCCGAAGACCATACCGATAAAAAATACGGAGGTTATGGATTGGGACTTACCATTTCTAAAAAGCTCACGGAACTATTAGGTGGTAAGATTAGCTTAAATAGTCAGGAAGGAAAAGGCAGTACCTTTATAATTGAAATTCCTTTTGAGCTCGCTCAACTCCCCCTTGAAAAAAATGATATAATAGAAATATTACCACAAGACAACCTATCGCTACTAATTCTAGACGATGATCCGGCCATGTTAAAACTATTAAATGAGGTCTGTCAACACCTAAATTTTACGGCCCATACTTTTAGCAACTTTTATGAGATTGATAAAAGTGCAGATTTGGACTATGATATGGTGCTGACAGATATCCAAATGCCAAATATTAGCGGGTTTGAGGTTTTAAAGAAACTGCAAAGCGAGAATTACCTTCACTACCACGAACAGCCCATAGTAGCAATGACGGGAAGGAAGGATTTGAAAAGACAAGAATACCTACAGTCCGGTTTTGCAGATATTTTACAAAAACCCTTCTCCAAAGATCGATTTACAGCAATGCTTGGCGGACTATTTCCTGCTAGGATTCCTAAAGTTCAAGAAATGAATTCGGAAGGAAAAATCTGTTCAGATTCTAACTTGTTCAGTTTAGAGGTTATCTCTTCATTTTTGGGCGATGACAGGGGTGGAATTGCAGAGGTTCTCCAGACCTTTATTTCAGACACCGGTACAAGTCTGGAAAAATTAAAAAATGCTATGGAAACTTCTGAAAATGGCGAAATAAATACCATTGCCCACCGAATGCTTCCCATGTTCCGGCAACTAAAAACCAAGGAGATAATCCCACTTCTAGAACAATTGGAAACTCTAAAACCCCAGGAATTAAATACCAAAGAACTACGGCTTACCTACAGTAGCCTAAAAAATAAAACTACCGTGGTGATTTTAGCGATAAAGGCTTATTTGGCTAAAGATCCAAATTATAGTGGTTAATCTTATTATAGAGGGTCTTCCTTGTAATCTGGAGTAATTTTGCCGCTTTAGACTTATTAAAATTGGACTGTTTTAAGGCCCTGACAATTTGATCCTTTTCATAATCTGCCTTAGAGAATTTTTCATCAGAAAAATCAATTTCCTTTGTTTTATGCACTTCCTTAGGTAAGGTTTCCTTTTCCACAAAATCCCCTGTAGTCAATAGCACTGCTCTTTTAATTACGTTCTGTAGCTCCCGGAGATTACCTGGCCAATGATATTTTCCAAAAATAGCAATTACTTCCTCTGAGAACCCCTGAATATCCTTTTCCAAGGACCTATTGGCCTTCTGCAAAAAATAGTCTGCAAATTGCATTAAATCTTCATAACGATCTACCAAAGCGGGTGTTTCTATGGAAAATTCATTTATTCTATGGAACAAATCCTCTCTAAAAGTTCCTTGCTCCACTGCCTCGGTAAGGTCTTCATTGGTAGCGGTAATAATCCTTACATCAACGGTTATCTCTTTGGTACTCCCTACCCTTTTTATCTTTCTTTCTTGAAGTGCCCGTAATAATTGAATTTGATTTTCATAGGAAAGATTGCCTATTTCGTCCAAAAACAGAGTGCCCTGGTGCGCCGCTTCAAAATGACCGATTTTATCTTCTATAGCCCCAGTAAAACTTCCTTTAATATGGCCAAAAAACTCGCTAGTGGCAATTTCTTTGGGGATAGCCCCACAATCCACTGCTACAAAGTTAAATTTATTGCGCTTGCTTTGGTCATGTATAGCCTTAGCAGTCACTTCTTTCCCTGTACCACTTTCTCCGGTAATTAGGACCGACATATTAGTTGGGGCAACCAATTTTATATATTCGTTTAATTTTCTTGATGCTTCGCTTAGGCCAGAAATTACCTGATCTTCAGAATCCGAACTTTCTACTGATCCAGACTTCTTCGTATGGTCTGTCTTACTATTAGATTTAGATACGGCTTCCTCATTGAGGGCGCTTTTAATCTGCATTAGGATTTCCTCTGGAGTAAATGGCTTGGAAATATAGTCGTAAGCTCCCTTCTTCATAGCGTCTACAGCAGATCCGACCTCTGCATACCCTGTCATAACGATCACCTGTATTTTAGCGTTAATCTCCTTAAAGTCGGTCAACAGTTGCACACCGTCATAATTTGGTAGTCTCAAATCCGTCAGCACTAGGTCAAAGGCAGATTTAGCAAACTTAATTTTGGCATCCTGCGCCGTAAAGCTAACCTCAACATCATATCCATTACGGGTTAAAAACTTTTGCAACATCTGACAAAAGGCGGCATCATCTTCAATGATAAGTATCTTGGACATAGTGATTTTCTTACTATTTACTAGAATTAGTAAAAATACCATAAGAATGTCAGTTGTGAATATAAATTATCATAAAAAAGAAAGGAGCCGCTAAACGCGACCCCTTTCTTACCAAACCAAACTTGATACAAAACAAATAACTCAAGTTATAATTTCTTATTTTTCTATCCAATTACCATCCTTATCGGCATAAAAGGTAGCGGATGTACCATCTTCCAAGGCCAGTTCCAATTTATATTGTTCTTCTTTATTCACATAAGCCTTATTGATAGTAGCAGATGGATAATTTGTAGCTACTGCATTGCTAACAGCCTCAGGCAATTCGCTGGTCTCCATAGCGGTAAAGTCGTCCTGGGCAACTACTACTTCCGTAGCTTCCTGGGTTACTTCTTCTCCCTCTTGGGCAAATGCGGTTAAACTTCCTAAAGATAATACGGCAACAAATAATAACTTTTTCATAGTGTTTATTTTAATAGTTAAACTTGTTATGTCTATTGAAAATATGATACCAAAATTTTTAAAACAGCTATAACAATCGCAATTTACTGATAATAAGGTAATTACATATATTTCCCGATTTATCTAGGTGTGTAATTTTGGGTAGATATATATTGTACTGTGTAGTATTTATACATCTCCCAGCTGCAACTGACAGCAACTTAATTGACAGCTATCGAAATAACTAAATATGATATTTAAAATCCATCTTAGAGAAAGATCAAAGTTGGACAACTGTTCTATGTATTTTGTAGTTCAATTTCAATTGACCCAAGAAATACGGCCATCGATCCTGATGCTTTAGGAAGATGCTTGTCACCTAATAATAACACGAGTTATGCTTAGCGTATATTTCTTTTAACCAAAAAAAGAGGCCGCTATACGCGACCCCTTTCTTACCAAACCAAACTTGATACAAAACAAATAGGTTAAGTTATTACTACAATTCTATCCAATTGCCATCTTTATCGGCATACAAAGTACCAACGGTACCGTCCTCTAAAGCGACTTCCAATTTATACTGTTCTTCTTTGTTTACAAAGGCCTTATTGATGGTAGCCGTTGTATAATTAGTGGCAACTGCATTACTAACAGCTTCCGGCAATTCGCTGGTCTCAATAGCGGTAAAGTTGTCCTGGGCAACTACCACTTCCGTAGCTTCCTGGGTTACTTCCTCTCCCTCTTGAGCAAATGCGGCTAAACTTCCTAAAGATAATACGGCAACAAATAATAACTTTTTCATAGTGTTCATTTTAATAGTTAAACTTGTTATGTCTATTGAAAATATGATACCAAGATTCTTAAAACGGCTACATTAAACATAGACCCCTAATAATGAATTAACTATAGGTATTCCTACAAAATAGCTAGGTGTGTAATTATGGGTAGGCATGTAGTCTACTGTGTACTAATGATACAACTATAGGGTACAACTCAGTTGGATACCTAAAAAGCCATCTCTGAGGTTCACCAAAGTTGGGCAACTGTACAAGGTATTATATAGTTCAATTTTAATTGGTTCATTAAATATCCCTATTAATCCTGATGCTTCAGGAAGATGCTTATTAACAAATAGCGATATGATCATCTATCCTTAGTGTATTAGTTTCCTACAAACAAAAAAGGGGCCGCTATACGCGACCCCATTCTTACCAAACCAAACTTGATACAAAACAAATAGGTTAAGTTATTACTACAATTCTATCCAATTGCCATCTTTATCGGCATACAAAGTACCAACGGTACCGTCCTCTAAAGCGACTTCCAATTTATACTGTTCTTCTTTGTTTACAAAGGCCTTATTGATGGTAGCCGTTGTATAATTAGTGGCAACTGCATTACTAACAGCTTCCGGCAATTCGCTGGTCTCAATAGCGGTAAAGTTGTCCTGGGCAACTATCACTTCCGTAGCTTCCTGGGTTACTTCCTCTCCCTCTTGAGCAAATGCGGTTAAACTTCCTAAAGATAATACGGCAACAAATAATAACTTTTTCATAGTGTTCATTTTAATAGTTAAACTTGTTATGTCTATTGAAAATATGATACCAAGATTCTTAAAACGGCTACATTAAACATAGACCCCTAATAATGAATTAACTATAGGTATTCCTACAAATTAGCTAGGTGTGTAATTATGGGTAGGCATGTAGTCTACTGTGTACTAATTATACACCTATAGGGTGCAACTCAGTAGGATACCTAAAAAGCCATCTCTGAGGTTGACCAAAGTTAGGCAACTGTACAAGGCATTATATAGTTCAATTTTAATTGGTTCATTAAATATCCCTATTAATCCTGATGCCTTAGGAAGATGCTTATTAACAAATAGCGATATGATGATCTATCCTTAGTGTATTAGTTTCCTACAAACAAAAAAGGGGCCGCTATACGCGACCCCATTCTTACCAAACCAAACTTGATACAAAACAAATAACTCGATTTGTTTTTACATTTCTATCCAATTGCCATCTTTATCGGCATACAAAGTACCAACGGTACCGTCCTCTAATGCGACTTCCAATTTATACTCTTCTTTTTTATTTACAAAGGCCTTAGAGATGGTAGCCGATGGATAATTAGTGGCAACTGCGTTGCTCACAGCTTCCGGCAATTCGCTGGTCTCAATAGCGGTAAAGTCGTCCTGGGCAACTACCACTTCCGTAGCTTCCTGAGTTACTTCTTCTCCCTCTTGGGCAAATGCGGTTAAACTTCCTAGAGATAATACGGCAACAAATAATATTTTTTTCATGATGTTTATTTTTAATGGTTAAACTTCTTATACCTAATGAAAATATGATACCAAGATTGTTAAAACGAACACACACCCCCTCAATCCCTTTAAAAACAGCGATTTACCAGATATACGCCAAGTTATTTAGATGAGTAATTTTGTGTAAGAAGATTAACTAGTGTGTAATAATTACCCAACCTATTGTGGTGATTTCTATTTAATACATCTTAAAGAAACAAAAAAGAATAACTTTAGGGGAAGATTGCAAAACATATGCCTACAAACAAATTTGGCCTTCGACCAAACAAAAAAGGGACTGAAAACCAGTCCCTTTTTAACAATCCCAACCCTATTAATAGTAAGGAATATCTATTTTATCTTTCAATCCAATTACCGTATTTATCGGCATATAGGAAGCCTGACTTACCATCTACTAGTACAATCTCCAATTTGTATTGTTCCGCCTTATTCGCAAAGGCATTTTTTATTATTGCAGTTGGATAGGAATTAGTAATCACTTTTTTTACGGCTTTAGGTATTGTATTAGAATCTATTGCTGCAAAATGGTCTACCGATATACTTACCTCTGCAACATCCGTGATCTTCATTATTGAGTCTGGCTTTTTATCCTGTGCACAGGAAGAAAGACTAATCAGCGATATTGCAATGCCTAAAAATAACTGTTTCATGATTTCCAATTTTATAGATTACTACCTATACTAATGGGAAAAGGATACCGAAATCTCAAATCTACACCTAACACACTGATTACCACACCTAAATACTATTATACGATAAAATCCAAACCGGGTAAACATGGGTATTTGAGAGGGAAATTGTGTTAAAATTACACACTTTAACACAACCATAGGTGTTATTAAATTATCTATTGGCCTTCTGTCGAATCCTGAATCTGACCGTTCTTATCCGTATAAATAACGTGAATAGCTCCATTTTCAAAAATCAATTCCAGCTTAAACCCTTCCTTGTCACCTTTAAATGCATGGACTAGGGTAAAAGTATTAAATTGCTCATAAAGCACTTCTATAATATGAGGAGGGAGCTCATAAGCAGATATAGGCTGATAATCATCTTCCATGTCCGGTTAAAATTGATTTATGTACGGGAGGAAAATTTGTTTTAGGAGAGATTGTTGTTTACTAAATTATGCATTATATCTAAATTACCCTTTAATAAAATTCAGAAAATTGATAGCATTTACAATAACTTATCCGGTCTATAAAAATTCTCACCACTTGAATAATTTTCAATTTCCTAGTGACAATTATGACCTAACACTATATTTTCGGAAACCAACTTCCTTACTTGAAAGGGGTTTAAACCCAAAATTCATCAATACGCTGGATAGTTAAAACCAATTTTGAAAATGTTCTTAGGTTTCCAAAAAATAAGGCCGCAATAATTGCGGCCCCTACTAATGTAACTATCTCAAATTTAGTTATTTACATATCAATCCAGTTGCCCTCTACATCTATATACAATTCTTCGGTAGAATCGTCAGCAAGGGTAACCTCTAGCTTATATTCACTTTCATCATTAATATAAGCGCTATCAATTTCGGCTCCAGGATAATCTTTTTCTAAGGCGGTTGTAACCGCTTCAGGAAGTTTATCTCTCTCTATTTCGGTAAAATCCTGCGCATGGATCATCTCCATAATTCCATCGTGAAAAATTGGCGGACTAGCCAAAACAGGGCTAAATGACCCTACGGCCAATGCAGTTGCGAAAACTAAATTTTTCATTTCTGATTTCATATCATTATATTTTATGGTGAATAACATCTTTTCTTCACACCAATGATAGCAAAACTGTGCCAATCAAGGTTACAAACCTATTATAAAATACAATTACCTTAGTATCAGAGAATTAATAAAGTTTCAATATATTTAAGCAGTGTTTAAAACTGTTTACTCATAAAAAAAGTGTGTAATAATTACACACTTTTTCGAAGTCTTAAAATTTATATGAGCTATTCCACCTGATGTGAAGGTTTCAATAGATCGTTAACGGTTTTTACCGGATTAAAAGTCTCTAAAGGGACTTCTACAAAAATAGTATTCCAAAACGCCATGGCCCCGTTCCATAGTCCAGGTAATTCCAATGCCTTTAGATCCTTACCTTCCTTGGTCTTTTGGGTAATAAAACCTTGTTGGGTATCTACATAATTCAATAAATTAAAGTTTTCACCCTTATAATTTCTCACTCCACAAACAAGGTCTACTGGATTAAAATGGGTTGCGTTCTTCATAATTCGTAATTGTTCCGGATTGCCAGTGTCTACTTGAGCAGATTCTATAATTTGCAATGAAATATGACCATGAACATCCTTTACCCAAAAGGGTCCTCCTCCAGGCTCACCCTCATTTTTCACCATGCCACAGATCCGAATGGGCCTATTGATCTTATCTTTTAGAATTTCAATTTGCTCCCCTATACTAAAACTGTAGTATTTATCTAGAAAATGCACATTGAGTTCCTCTTCTAAAAACTTTTTTATACTCGCTAGTTCTTCCGCCCTAAGATTATTTTTATCCAATAGTTCGGCATATTTAAAAGTTTTTTCCTGTAGTTCCAATAGCAATCCGCCAAGTATTTTCTTATTATCGGCTACTACTTTGGAATATCTGGGAACTACTACATTATCTATATTTTTAATAAAAATAACATCTGCATCAACATCGTTTAGGTTCTCTATCAATGCTCCGTGACCCCCTGGCCTAAACAAAAGTGATCCGTCTGTTTCGCGAAACGGTTTATTGTCCATATCTACCGCAATGGTATCTGTGGAAGATTTTTGAAAGGAATAGTTAACTGTGAAGGAAACCTTGGTTTCTGCCGCAACTCTTTCTCCTGCCTTCTTAAATTCTTGGTTGAACATTTCCCCATGCTGTTCCGAGATGGTAAAATGCAATTTTGCCTCATTATTTACCGATGAGTAGGCAGCAGCTTCCTTTAAATGCTCCTCAAAAGGAGTAGCACTACATTTCCCATAATGGTGAAATGGCAATAATCCCTTTGGGAAAAATCCATAATTTAATCCGTCTTCCAACAACATCTCTTGTACAAAGAGATACTTTTCCTCTTCCTTAGAACTTGTTTTTCCTTTTATTCTATTTTGAATAAGATCAAAAAAGGCGAAGTTTTGGTATCCCTCAAAAAAAGTTGCAACCTCTGTATCCCCTGTCCGCTTAATATAAGCATCCAAACGCTCCGTTTTTGGATCGTAAGCCTCTAGAAAATTAAACATAGCTTTGAACATTCGGGAGGCTGCACCAGAAGCAGGTACAAATTTCAATAATGAGATTCTGTCCCTTGCCCCATCAAAAATATTGATCAAACTTTTTTCGCGAGCCTCTGAAAATTTAGAAATCCCGTGGGAGACTATTGCCGCTTTTTCCAATCGGACAAACGGAATTCCCTCTTTAAATGTTTCTATTTGGCTCCTTACTTTTTCCTTGGAAACCCCTAAGTTTTCCAACTGAATTATATCCGCTTCAGATAATTCCATTATTTTTCTAATAGTTGGTTAATGTATTTCACGGCCGTCTCTAGCCGGGTTTTTTTATCACCCTTTAATATAACAAAATTCCTGTTATGCCGCTCCAAAGTTTCCTTGAAATACAAAAACATCTGTTCACGTTCGTTAGGCTTATCCCTAAGGTCGTCCTTTTCCCAAGGAATATCAATATAGGTGAGAAAATATAAATCGTAAGTATTCTTCAGAGCATATTTTTCTAAAATGGGATCACAATAGCCTAAATAATACGCCTCGGAATAGACCATAGTTTCCAAAAGGTCCGTATCACAGATCAAAACATCGGTAGCTTTTTGCGCCAGCTCATTTTCCAATTTCATTTGGCCCTCCGCAATAGGCAGCAAATCTTGGTGCTCACAAGTCTTTCTTTCGTTATTCCATTTATCTTGAAGATATTCCCGGGCATATTCTGGAACCCAAACCGAATTATAATATCTGGCCAATTGCTCGGACAAGGTGGTTTTTCCTGTTGATTCTGGACCAAACAAAACTACTTTAACAACATTCGAGGGCTTTTGTTTAAACTTTTCTTCCATGCTAGGTATCCTAAAACGGCTATAATAGTGAATAAAAAATATTGGAAAGAAGTAAATATAAGGCCTTTGTACCAATACAAGGGTATTGATATAATATCACCAATGATCCAGTAAATCCAATTTTCAAGTTTTTTGCGCGCCATTAACCACATGCCCACAAAGAAGATGGCCGTGGTAAACGTATCTACATAGGCGGTCCAATGATCCAATTTGTTAAAAACCAAATACACTATTACAACAAACACCACAGTACCTATAAAAAGTAAGGCAGACCAGCTATTCTCTTTTGGCGATGTTCTGGTAATTGGGATGAAATGTTCCTCATCTACCTTTCTTGTCCACACATACCAACCGTAGACACTCATGGCAAAATAATAGGCATTGATCATCATGTCTCCCAAAAGACCAAAAATAATCAGGATATAAACGAAAATTCCAGTGCTGATAATCCCGGTTGGAAACACCAGGATATTCTCCCGCATGGAATACCAAACACTTAAAAATCCAAAAAATACGCCCACCATCTCCAAGACTATCAAATGGGTTGAGGTATCCTGATATTGGGAAAATACCCAATCAATAATGGGTCCCATAGCTGCTTCGTTCAGTATTTATGATTTTCATATACATTAAGTCCTTCTCTAACAATTCACAAGATGCTCTAATTACCGTATGCAACTCTTTTATTAGTTGGTTATATTCACCACGCACCTAGTTCCCCTAATAGGTTTTTCAGGATTCTGCTCCTTAGGCCCAGATTGATTTGATGAAATTAATACATGCTCCATATTATTAACCTCTTAGGGAGTCAGCCTAAGCACTACTGTAATATACGTGCTATGAATTTAATTACGGAAAGGTTTAAAACTCATTACTACTAGTCCTTTACGGCATATACACAAGTATACCCTTCAAACTCTAAAAATTTAATAGCATAATTAGACGATTTACCCTTAAATAATATGGCCCCTGTAGTTTCCCATTCGGATAAAGAGAAATCGGTAATGTCTATATGGTGTAAAAAACTTAGTCCCGGATTATTATAAATTTTATAAAGCGACTCCTTGGCTCCCCAAACAATGGTTAGTTTTCTAATCAAAGCATCGTTATTGGCAACCGTCTTATATTCCTCCAAGGGAGTATATTTATTGGCAATTCTGAGAATTTTTTCGCGTTGCATCTCTATATCGATGCCAACTTCCACACTATCGGATAGTATTATCCCTGTAAACTCGTGGGAATGGGTAATGGAAATAAATCGTCCGTCCTTTAAATGGGGCTTTCCTACATCGTCATAAAAAAGATCATGATCCACATAGCCCTCAACTGCCAATAAGTGCCGAATACTCAAAAATCCCCTTCGGTGCAGTTCAGATTTCATCCCAGAAACCCTATTTTGACAATGAGGAGTAAGGACCACCCCCTTAGAGAGTTCCGCCTCGGTTTCCTCAACTTTCCAAATCAGGACCTTAACATGGGAATCTACTGTTATTGTTTTATAAAGAGGCATTGGGTTATTTAAGTTATTACTACCTTTGCTTGTGCAAAAAATCAGATAATTGTTCCTTTACGAATGTAAAAATAAAATTGGAGAAGAAATAGGGGAAACTAATTTATTCTTTATTTAAGATATTTATAACTTCCAACCTAACTTCGTAAGATTACCACAAGGGCGATTGACTAAAAAAAATAGAATATGAGTTCAAAAACTATTCCTTACGTACCCTATAAAGTAAAAGATATTGGCTTGGCCAATTGGGGAAGAAAAGAAATTGAATTGGCGGAAGCCGAAATGCCTGGACTAATGTCCCTACGAGAAGAGTACGGTAAAGAGCAGCCACTAAAAGGTGCCCGTATTGCAGGTTGTTTACATATGACCATCCAAACAGCCGTTCTTATAGAAACCTTGGTTGCTTTAGGAGCCGATGTTACTTGGAGTTCTTGTAATATTTTTTCTACTCAAGATCAAGCAGCAGCCGCAATAGCCGAAGCAGGAATTCCTGTTTATGCTTGGAAAGGTATGTCTGAAGAGGAATTTAATTGGGCCATAGAGCAGACCTTATTTTTCGGAGAAGACCGCAAACCCTTGAACATGATCTTGGATGATGGAGGTGACCTTACCAATATGGTCCTAGACAAGTACCCAGAAATGGCAGCAGGCATCAAAGGTCTTTCAGAAGAAACCACAACTGGTGTGCACAGACTATATGAGCGTGTAAAGAAAGGAACCTTGCCTATGCCCGCTATTAATGTTAACGATTCTGTTACAAAATCTAAGTTCGATAACAAATACGGATGTAGGGAAAGCGCTGTAGATGCCATTAGAAGGGCTACTGACACCATGCTTGCTGGAAAACGCGTAGTGGTTGCAGGATACGGTGATGTAGGGAAAGGTACTGCTGCATCCTTTAAAGGAGCAGGCTCTATTATAACCGTTACCGAAATAGATCCAATCTGCGCACTACAGGCCGCAATGGATGGTTTTGAAGTGAAAAAGATGGAGACCGTAATCGGAAATGCCGATATCGTTATCACCACCACTGGGAACAAGGACATTATTCAATCACAGCATTTTAAAGCGATGAAGGATAAGGTAATTGTTTGTAATATTGGACATTTCGACAATGAAATAGACATGACTTGGTTGAACAAAAATTACGGCCATACTAAGGATGAAATTAAACCTCAGGTAGACAAGTACACCATAGATGGTAAGGATGTAATTGTACTTGCTGAAGGCCGATTGGTTAATCTTGGTTGTGCTACCGGCCATCCAAGTTTTGTAATGAGCAATTCCTTCACAAACCAGACCTTAGCACAAATAGAACTTTGGAAGAATAGCGAAAATTACAAAAATGAGGTGTATATGCTTCCTAAGCATTTGGACGAAAAAGTTGCCGCCCTACATTTATCGCGTTTGGGAATTGAATTGGAGACCCTAAGACCAGAACAAGCCGAATATATCGGCGTAAGCGTTGAAGGTCCATTTAAACCAGAATATTACAGGTATTAACGCCCCGTAAGCAATAGATTAAAAAATCCCTTATATTAATTTAATATAAGGGATTTTACTTTAGCACCCATCCAGTTCCATCCCACCACACACACAACCGCCCCTTATCAATATCATTGTAACAGTACCGTGGCACCTCATTTTCTTCAGGAGAACAAGCCAAATAGCCTTAACTAGCTGCGCTAAGTCTCCCGACTTAGTGCCGAGAATGCTGAAATAAAAGCCTCTAGGGCCTAATTCAGAGGGGTCAGGAATATAGAATTCTTCCTATTTAAGCTCTCAAATCTATTTGCCTAAATCTATAATCCCACAACTTTCTAACTTGATCCGTTATTATATAATCAGGTATTCATGAACCTCCTTTGTCGGTTTCTTTGGACAAGCAAAGAAATCGGAGATTCACGAAAACCGATAAAAAACAATAAAAATCACCTTGAGTAAAATGAAAGAACAATCAAATAAAAACACTGTTAAAGGTATTTGTAATGTAAAATTTGTATTTACACATAACTTGCATTTTTTTTTACATAAACACAACAATTAGTCATGATCCATGAAAACGGCACACCTTATGTTAATTCTAAAATAAAAACCATAAAAAAACCCCTTCCAAAAGATGGAAAGGGTTTTTTGAAATTTTAAAGAAAAAGCAATTAGGCCTCAAAAGGCTCTATGGAAACATAAGATTTTCCGCCTGCTTTCTTTTGGAACTTAACAAGACCGTCTACTCTTGCATGCAAGGTATGATCTTTTCCTGCATATACATTTTGTCCAGGATTATGTCTTGTACCACGTTGTCTTACGATGATATTTCCCGCAATGGCAGGCTGACCACCAAATATCTTCACGCCTAAACGTTTCGATTCTGATTCCCTACCGTTTTTGGAACTACCAACACCTTTTTTGTGTGCCATGATATTTTGTTTTAATTCTAGTTATTAACTTAAAGCGGCAATTAATTCTGCTTTCTTCATTGAAGAGTAACCTTCAATTCCCTTAGCTTTTGCCATATCTCTCAATTCCGCAACCGTGTTTTTACCTAAATCATCGGTAGCCGGTGTTTCCACCTTCTTTGGAGCTTCAGCTTTTACTTCAGCATTTTTAACTGCTGGTTTGGCTTCTTTCTTCTCAGTCTTTTTGGCTCCAGAGGCAATAATTCCCTCAATTAGCACTTCCGTCAAATACTGACGGTGACCATTTTTTGTTTTGTAACCTTTACGTCTTTTCTTTTTAAAGACGATTACTTTATCACCTTTTAGGTGCTTAATGACTTTAGCCTCAACAGCGGCTCCGTCTATAGCGGGGGCGCCAATTGTGATGTCACTACCATCTTCCAACAAAAGAACGTTATCAAAGGTTACTTTGCTACCTTCTTCCTCTTGCAAACGGTGAACATACACTTTTTGGTCTTTCGCAACTTTAAATTGCTGCCCTGCTATCTCTACAATTGCGTACATAGCTTGTGTTTAAATTATAAATATAAGAACTAGCCTAACTCTATATTAGGCGGCTGCAAATATAGTTCTAAATACTTAATCTACAAGCCTTTTTTTAGATTTTTAAACCGATTTCCTATTTAAATTGTTGGACGACTTAAATAGTTGCATAAATGACAGGGTAAGTACAAGTGTAGTGGCAAACCCCATAATAGCAACGGTAAAGAAAACTATACCTTCGGAAGTGTTGTAGTCCCTAAACCAAACCTTGGAAAGCTCATCCAAAAAGCCAACGTTGATCTCAGTTGCATAGAAGGCAAAAAATATAGTGAATATTATGGTCGCAACAAATCCCGTTACAATTCCGGCAGCAAAACCTTTTCCATAATTAAACGAAACACCTGTTTCTATTCGATAATATTTTATGGCCTCATAAATACCAAAACCAGTGATTACCCCATTAAACAGACTATAAAACACATTGGTATGCAAATTAAAAAGGGATAAGATTAAAAAATAAGCAATTAATGAACCACTAGTGGCAATTCCAAACCTAATAGGTAGCGAAAACAGTTTCATAGATTATTTTTTTAGGTTATACATTTAAAGTACAGAATTTTACTGATTAATGCACGTAAATTAACAAGGAACTCATCTTAGATTTTACAAACTGTGTTTTTTAGCTTATCAAGCTACATGTAATTTATAGCCACTCCAAACAAAATTCCCCCTATTTTGTATATTTGACACCTAGAGTATAAATAAATCCCAATTGGCAATTGCACCCTTAAACACTATAATTTTTTAGTATGAAATGAGCATGACGCAAAATTGGATGCAAATACTAATAAAGAAATGTGAACCTGACTGCTGTAAGTAGATGTACATAGCTGTACTGGAGTTTATCTGCCTAAGGCAAGCGCAACCGAAGCATGACCGTTAAAAAACAATAAATAGTTATATATGAAAACAAGTAGATTAATAATTATCCTAATCGTTTTAACAATTTTACCTTTTTCCTGCAAGGAGAATAAACAGGAAACCTCACAAATGAAGGAAGTATTGGCTATACATGACGAGGTTATGCCTAAAATGGGTACTATAGGCAATTTGATTAGTGAATTGGATGAAAAAATTAATGAAAGCAACCCAGATAATCGCTATAGCAAGGCAAGACAAAACCTAAAAGACAGCCACAAATCCATGATGGATTGGATGAAACATTTTGGTGACCGATTTGATGGCGATGAAATAATGAAGGGAAAAACCCTTACCGAAGAAAAACAGATGTGGCTGAATGAAGAGGAAGCAAAAGTAAAAACGCTAAGGGATCAGATAAATACCAGTATTAAAACTGCCGAAGATCTCCTTAAAAGCAATTAAAAGAAGTCTATAATTCAATTTTAAAATCCAACACTTAGGGAAACAAACCTTGGCATAATATCTACAACTCTAATTTTAAGACGACACTATTGTACACTAGACGAGGGAATGCAACAGCTGCATTATTAATCCTTTAGTCTTTCCATTTCAAGGTTTCCATAATATTTCGGATATCGTTTTGCAAGTAAGCTGCGGCCGGTAAAATGGAATCATAATTGGGTTTGGCGTAGAAATACAAAGACCCAGTTACAAAATGTTGCGTGCTATCGGTTACATAGAACTGTGCCTGGGAAGCAGCATTTCCCTTTACTTCATAATACATACCATAAACCCTTCCCTCTTCATTTACAAAAGGTTGCTCTAAAATATTATCAGCCTTTGCCGCATGCTCATAGCTTAATCTTTGGGCATCGGTAAGCAATTTGTCTAGATTTCCATTTACATTTTTATAGGTAATAAAAATAGAGCCGTGCATTAAGGGGTAGTCCAAAGTAAAGGAATTGCCCTTCTTGGACCTTATCTTGGCCATGGCATTGTGCTCCATGGTAAAATAATCGGTCGTAAGAGACATGAGCTCCGCTCTGGGATACTCTAACCGCAATAGCGCCTTAGGCTTCGGCATAATATCTCCTTGGCATGACGCTAGAAGGAAGTAGCCAAAAAAAATAACTATTATACTATACTTCATTAGGCAAGGTTACTTTTATCTGTTTCAATCGTTTTTTATCCAAGCTCTCTACAATAAATTTATAATCCTTAAACTTCACCACCTCTCCCCTTTTAGGGAAGTTTCCGGCAATCTCTAGGATAAATCCGGCAATGGTTTCTGATTCGCCTTTATTATTTTCAAAATCATCTTCATCCTTAATCTTAACTACCTTGTAAAAATCACGAAGGGTTGTTTTTCCATCAAATACGAAATTAAAATCGTCCAACTTAGAAAAAATAAGATCCTCATCATCAAACTCATCACTTATATCCCCAACGATCTCTTCTATAATATCCTCCAAGGTAACAATCCCGGAAGTCCCACCATATTCATCGACTACAATGGCCAAATGGTTCTTTTTAGTCTGGAACTCCAACAACAGGTCATCCAACTTTTTATTTTCCGGAACAAAATAGGGCTCCCTAATCAAAGACATCCAATTAAAAGTCTTGCGATCTATATAGGGCAACAAATCCTTAACGTAAAGCACCCCTAAAACATTATCCATGTTTTCCGAAAAAACCGGAATTCTAGAGTAACCATTCCTTTTTATCTCTACCAATACCTCTGGATACTTCAAATCGCCGTTCAAGGCGAAAATATCTATCCTTGGGCGCATCACCTGTTTTGTATCGGTATTACCAAAAGAAACAATCCCCTCCAATAACTTCTGCTCTTCCTTGGTGGTATCGCCTTCCGAGGTAAGTTCCAGTGCCTGCGACAAATGATCTACACTAAGGCTCGATTTCTGTTTTCCTAATTTTTGATACATTAGAATGGTGGTCGATCGCATTGGCAAACTCAATGGAGAGAATAAAAAATCCAATACCTTTAAAGGAATAGCCATTAAAAAAGCAAAAATCAACTTATTCCTATTGGCATAAACCTTGGGCAATATTTCTCCGAACATCAATATTAGAAAGGTAACCACTACCACTTCCAGCACAAAGCGGATCTGAACAAGGCCAAAAATGGAGTAATCTAGGTTCTTAAAAAGAGTATTCCCAATCTTATTAAACAACAACACCACTCCAATATTTATGGCGTTGTTGGCAATTAAAATCGTAGCCAACAGTTTCTTAGGTCGATCTAAAAGTTGTACTATTATTTTGCTTTTGGTGGTTTTTTTATCATCAATCTCCTTAACATCTGTAGGGGATAGTCCAAAGAAAGCAACCTCCGCACCCGAAATTAGGGCAGAACAACATAAAAGAAGAATAAGAATTATACTTTTTATGGCAATAGCAGTATCGATTGCCATAAAATTCAACAATAAACTATGGGGGTCAGGGTCCACTAATAGGTTTTTATTTTAATTTTTCTAGAAAGGTAAATCATCTTCCTTTTCAGGCTCATTAACTCCTAACGATTCATTAGGGCTATTTGTTGTGGACGATGGTCCTTGCTGTTGATTTTGTTGGCTAGCTTGGCTGTTGGAAGCGCTCTCCTTTTTGGTGCTCAAAAAGGTGAATTCCTGAACGTGAACCTCGGTAGAATACCGTGTAGTCCCATCCTCGCCCTGCCATTGACGATTTTTTAATCTGCCCTCTACATATATTTTATCCCCTTTAGAGAGGTATTTTTCGCATATTTCGGCAGCCTTGTTCCGTACTACAATATTATGCCAATCCGTATTGGTAATTCTTTCACCGGTCTGTTTATTGGTATAGGTTTCATTGGTTGCTAAAGGGAATCTACCTATACAATTTCCACCTTCAAAATAGTGCATTTTAATCTCGTCCCCTAAATGCCCAATTAGCATTACCTTATTTAATGTTCCGCTCATAAATTTAATGTTAGGTCAAAAGTACTAAATTTTAAATGCTTCTATAAAATCCGCTATTAAAACTGGAACAGGATATTTATGGAGATCGGTGATTTTTATCCCATTCTTCAATTTATTCTCGGCAAGGACGATCCAAAACCGGGTATGCAAGTGTTGGTGCGACAATTTATGGACCAATTGTTTCTCATTGTACAAATATACCTCAGAAGGCTCTTCTAAGGCTATCACATCACTTAAATTTTTGACCACCTCCTTTACCTCAATTTCACTTTCCGTTTCCAAAAGCGGGAATTCATAAAGGTTTCGCCATATTCCAGGCCCTTTTCGCTGTTGCAACAAGGTACTATTATTTTCATCTACCAGTACCAAATAATTAAAATATCGTTTTCGTATTTTGTTCTTCTTAATTTTTACCGGCAAGATGCTTACCGCATCCCTAGCCAAGGCTACACAACCTACATTTAACGGGCAACCAATACAATCTGGATTTTTGGGAGTACACTGCAAGGCACCGAATTCCATTAACCCTTGGTTATAGTCCCTGATGTTAGAAACATCCATCACCTTGATTGCAAGCTCCTTAAAAAAAGCAATACCCTCAGAACTATTTATCGGCAAATCTACCCCGAAGTAACGCGCCAACACCCGAAAAACGTTTCCGTCTACCACTGCTTCCGGCTTGTCAAAACAAATAGAGGCCATTGCGCTAGCCGTATAATCCCCAATTCCTTTTAGCTTCACCAATTCCTTGTAGGTATCTGGGAACACGCCACTGTACTCTGCCGCGATAAACTTAGCGGTGGCATGTAGGTTTCTAGCCCTGGAATAATACCCTAGACCCTGCCATAACTTTAAAACCTCATCCTCTTTTGCAGCAGCAAGGTCCTCCACGGTGGGAAAAGCCTTAACAAATGTTAAATAATAGGGAATTCCCTGCGCTACCCGGGTCTGCTGTAACATAATTTCGGATAGCCATATTAGGTAAGGTTCACGTGTCTTTCGCCATGGAAGCGGTCTCTTATGCACTCCGTACCACTGCAAAATAATTCTAGAAAAACTCATTTAGTAAGGTCTGATTTACAAATGTAATAGTTTACCATCTTAAAATTAAGTTCTTTAGCATTGAAAGATATAATTTAATTCATATATTTGCGTCCCGAAAAAAACACATAGAAATATATTTACTTAAAATGACGAAAGCGGAAATTGTAACGAGAATCTCAGAAAAGCTGGGCATTGAAAAAGGTGATGTACAAGCGACTGTAGAATCCTTTATGGAAGAAGTAAAAAACTCCTTAGAGGGTGGTGACAACGTATACCTAAGAGGATTTGGTAGTTTTATAATTAAAACAAGAGCCGAAAAAACTGGTAGAAATATATCAAAAAACACTACCATTAAAATACCAGCACACAATATCCCTGCTTTTAAACCAGCAAAGGTTTTTGTAGAAGGTGTTAAAAGTAATGTACAAGTTAAATAAAATAATATTAACCTAAAAATAGACCTTTATGCCCAGCGGTAAGAAAAGAAAAAGACATAAGGTAGCTACCCACAAGCGCAAAAAGCGCAGGAGAGCTAACCGACACAAGAAAAAGTAGTTTTTACAACTACTTTTTCTTTTTTTACGTTCCTTGACATAGAAATTCTCAAAAGAATTTCGACGGGTTTATACAACCTGTACAAATTATTGTTTAATCATTTGTTCCATGTTGACCTTCGGGCTCGACTTACGGGATGAATATAAATTAATTCAGGTGAATAGAGAATTAATCGTAAGATCTAGTTCCAATGCCGTTGATTTTGCCTTGCTAAAAGATGGAAAACTCACTGAATTACACAAAGAAGAGGACAGTAACGATTTTGCCGTTGGCGATATAATGATCGCCAAAGTCAGAAAACCTGTTACTGGATTAAATGCGGCATTTGTAAATGTCGGGTATGAGAAGGACGCCTTTCTACATTACCACGACCTTGGTCCGCAACTGGCTTCTATGTTGAAATTCATTAAAAAAGTTAGCACAGGAAAACTTACAGACTACTCTTTGGACAATTTTCAGTTCGAAGAAGATATTGACAAAAATGGTAGCATCAGCGATGCTATCAAGGCCAATCAATCCTTACTAGTACAAATAGTAAAGGAACCTATTTCCACAAAAGGACCAAGAATAAGCTCAGAACTTTCCATAGCTGGCCGTTATTTGGTCATGGTCCCTTTTTCCGACCGCGTATCGGTTTCTCAAAAAATAGAGAGTAAAGAAGAAAAAGACAGGTTAAAAAGGCTGGTCAGAAGCATTAAACCTAAAGGGTTTGGCGTTATTATCCGGACAGTAGCAGAAGGCAAAAAAGTAGCAGAATTGGATAAAGATTTGCAGAATTTACTGATCAAATGGTCAGTGATGTGCAACAAAATTCAGAAAGCACCGCATCCATCCAAAGTTTTGGTAGAGCTCAACAGGGCATCTTCCATTCTAAGGGATGTTTTTAACGATTCCTTTACGGGAATCCATGTGGATGACGAAACGCTTTATGAACAGGTAAAAGATTATGTGCATGAAATTGCACCAGAGAAAGAATCTATTGTAAAGTTGTATAGTTCTACTGTTCCCATATTTGAAAAATTTGGGATAGAAAGACAGATCAAAACTTCTTTTGGGCGCACCGCCACTATGAGTAAAGGTGCCTATCTGATTATTGAACATACGGAAGCATTGCACGTTATCGATGTAAATAGCGGCAACCGTTCCAATAAAGCCAAAAATCAGGAAGATACCGCCCTCGAGGTCAATTTATTGGCCGCTTCGGAGATTGCCAGACAATTGAGACTCCGCGATATGGGAGGAATTATCGTGGTAGACTTTATAGATATGGGCAAAGGCGAACACAGAAGACGCCTTTTTGAACATCTTAGAGATGAGATGAAGGACGATAGGGCCAAACACAAAATACTGCCTCCCAGTAAGTTTGGACTGATACAAATTACAAGACAACGGGTAAGGCCCGAAATGAACATTAAGACGAGTGAGGTGAACCCCAATGGCACTGGGCCAGAGGTAGAAGCACCCATAGTCTTACTAGACAAGATAAATGTAGATCTGGAAAAACTCCTAAAAGGACCGGCAAAGGACAATGGAATTAGCTTAAATATCCATCCTTTTATTGCCGCTTATTTAACTAAGGGATTTCCATCCATCCGCACCAAGTGGTTCTTGGAGCACAAAAAATGGATTAAAATTCAGCCTAGAGATGCTTATACGTATCTTGAATACCGTTTTAAGAATAAAGACGGCAAAACCATATATTAAAAAAAGCGACTTCCATAATGGAGTCGCTTTTTTTGTTTGTATTAATGTGGACTTTTTCCTAGAGGCCCTATAGGTAGATTTATTCTACTCTAGGCGTAACCACAATATTTCTAAATTCTATTGGACCGTGATCGCCTTGGAACAAAAATGGACCCGGTTCCCCTTCCCTACTATCCAAAGCTCCCCCTGTAATCCCTGGAATAATCTGATCATTGATCACTGTTACACCATTGGCAACCACTGTTACCCGTCTTCCAATCAATGTAATATCGTACTCTTGCCATTCCCCCGCAGCCTTGGCCACAACCTCGGTAGGTGTTAGAAAGCCATACACTCCACTAAATTCAATATCGGAAGGCTCCGCACCCTTACTATCCGTTATTTGCACCTCATAGCGTCCACGAAGATATACCCCACTATTACTTCCCTCAGGATAGCGAAATTCTATATGCAATTTAAAATCATTGAACTTTTCATCGGACACCAAATTAGATCCTGATTTTGGGCTTTTCAACACCCCAGATTCCACGATCCATTGATTTTCTCCCATGGCATTCCATCCCTTTAGATCCTTCCCATTAAATAATTTCTGTGGCTTGCCCCACCTTGGGTTCTCGGTATATTCTAATTTTGGTGCCCTAACAGCTTCCCATTGGTAAGTTTTACCGTTGGTATAAAGCATGGTCCCATTAAGAACATCACCATCCAATACACCCTGAAACTTCATATCACTGTCCCCATCTTCCCATTGTGGGGGTATGGAAAAGCTAAATTGTCCATCCTTTATTTTTACTTCTGAAATAGGACGCGCACTACCCATGGCATACACAAATCTACCTACCAAAGTACGCGATCCCGAATGGCGGATCTCCAACCAAGAGGGAAGCTCTTTGCCATCCTGAGAAATCACTAAATTCCATCTCCCCTCAATAGGGTTAATCATTTGCGCATAGGAGAATGTAGAAATAGCTAGCAGCATATTTAAGGCTACCAAACATAATTTTGATCTATTGTTCATTTGAAAAGGCTTGTTTTTTGTGAAATGTAAATATAATAACAATATTAGATACTTAAACTAGCGTCTATTCAAAACCTCCAAATTCATCATACATATATTCTCAAATAATTTCATATTTTCTCAACTTACTCTGTCGATAGGAACAGCACATCTTACATACTTACAACCAATGCCGCCTATGTTTGCATTATCAGCTCCATAATCCTCCGTATATTTACAGCCTATCCGAAGAATGTAAATGCAGAACTAAATAAAATACCAAGACACAGATTATTTTCATGACACAACTCTATAAATCATATTCCGTTACCGAAGCCACCAAAAAACTAGAGAGTTATTGCGTATATCAGGATCGGTGCCATAAGGAAGTAATTACAAAGCTCAGGGAAATGCGGATGATTCCAGAAGCCATAGATCAAATTATGGGACAACTCATCCAAAATAATTACCTCAACGAGGAGCGTTTTGCCAAAAGCTTTGCTCGTGGAAAATTCAATATCAAAAAATGGGGCAGAAATAGGATCGTAAACGAGTTAAAGCAACGTGATATTTCCAAATTCAATATTAAAATTGCTTTGGAAGAAATTGATAACGGAGAGTACTACAAGACATTTAATGCATTAGCCAAAAAACGCCTGACCGAAATAAAGGAGAAAGACGTACAAAAAAGAAGAAAAAAATTGGCAGACTACCTCTTTTACAGGGGATGGGAAAGCAATATGGTATATGAAAAAATTGGAGAACTTATCCCCTTCAAATAACAAATTACCATACCCCTTACCATAAGGCAAGGGGATATGGCAACTAAATTTTAATTAAGATTAAAGGATGCACCAATACTGAAAACAAACTGATTGTGCAATTCTTCCGCGTCGGTCAGACTTCCTGTCTTATACTTAGCCAAAGGCGTTCCAATTTCACTGAAAATTCCAAAACCATCGGAGAAGAAGTATCTGACACCCAAATGTGCCCCAAAGTTCTTAAGACCCAAATCCAATCCCGGATAAACATCAACATTATCCCCCATTTTGAGAACACTTCCCAAATTGGCATTGAACCTTGCTTTTAGATCAATTCTGTGATCAAAATCGGCATTAATTATATTTGGAACATCTAAAGCATAGGAAGAGGAAACTCCAATGGAGAAATTTTCCCCCAAACCGTAATCATAACTAACAACGATACCCGTAGCATTATCCTGAAAATTGGCCCCGATCTGCATTTTCTGATCACCTGAGCCTTCAAAAGCCTGCGCATTAACGGATGCTGCCGCCAAAACAAATACAATTGCAACTAATAAATTTTTCATTCTAGGTATATTTTAATTTATAGCGTGCAAAGTTATCCCATTTCACTAAATAAACCCCTAATTCAACTGCTTATTTGTTCTGATAATGGCTTGCTCATTTTTCCAATCTATCCAATCCTGCCCTTTTAATTTACGCATAAAACCATCGTAATGCCTCATAATCAATACGTTGTAAAATGCCTTTCCCAAGTTCTTGGGTTTCCTGGCTATAGCACGTAAACTCAGGGAAAATCCTGGAGTAAGATACCTCATATAATGCCAGTATCCTTCGGGCATATACAATACCTCCCCGTGCTTTAAGTGACTTTTATATCCAGTGGCATTCTTTAAGGCAGGCCATTTGGCGAGGTCGGGATTGGCAAAATCTATACTCTCATGGGTAATTAATGAATGGGGAACTTTGTACAAAAATTGATTCTCCGACTGGGGAAATAGGGTAACTTCTTTTTCACCCACAAAATGAAAATGAAAAATATTGGCCAGATCAATATCGTAATGCATAAAGGTATAGGAATCTTTCCCTCCAAAGAAAAGCATTGGTAGCCCTCTCATTAATTTAAGTCCAAAATCGGGATAGGCAAAATCTTTTTGTAGCTTCGGTACTTCTTTTAATATGTTCCAGAGAAAAATACGATACTTGGTAGGCTCCTTTTGTAAAAGATCCAGATAATCGGACATTTTCATGGTGGTATGTGGCTGGTTAAAACCATCTTTATGATGTACCGGCCTATTGTCATATAAGGGCACCGTTTTATCACCGGCAACCTTACGCATATAATCAAAATCCCATTTGGAATAGGCAGGCCAATCCTTTATACAATTCTCTATCACCACCGGAATCTGTGGTTTAAAGAAGTCGTTAATAAAGGCTTCCTTACTAATATTTGCTACCCTTGGTATTTCTTTTAAGTTCAATACGGCATGGTTATATTCTGTACAAAAGTAAAGAAACCATCTGCAAAATTTATCCTAAAGCTAAATTTAGCTAACTCAGTCGATAAGTTTGGCTTTTTGTTTGGCCGCCTCATTACGCTCAATGGTATGCCCAGGCCTCGTCCATCTTGGTTTTTCTCCCAAAGGCTGGTACACAGAATCCTCTGCTTCCACTGTTTTTGGCTGTGAAACCTTGGTAAAGGGCTTTTGTGGGTTAAGCCCTAAAAGCTGAAACATGGCCATATCTTCATTAACATCGGGATTAGGGGTCGTTAATAACTTATCCCCGGCAAAAATAGAATTCGCTCCCGCAAAGAAACACATTGCCTGTCCTTCCCTACTCATTTGAGTACGTCCAGCAGACAAACGCACTTGGGTTTCGGGCATAATAATACGGGAGGTGGCAACCATACGCACCATATCCCAAATAGGTATTGGGGGCAGATCTGCCATAGGTGTTCCTTCCACGGCCACCAAAGCATTAATAGGCACCGATTCTGGCTGTGGATCCAAAGTAGATAAAGCTACCAACATCCCAGCTCTGTCTTCCAAAGCCTCACCCATTCCAATAATTCCACCACTACAGACCGTCACATTACTCTTAAGGACATTTTCAATAGTATCCAATCTGTCTTTAAAAGCCCTAGTAGAGATCACATCTTTATAATAGTCCTCCGAAGTATCCAAATTATGATTGTAAGCGTATAATCCGGCCTCCGCCAAACGATGGGCCTGATTTTCAGTGATCATCCCCAAGGTACAGCAGACCTCCATATCCAATTTATTAATGGTGCGTACCATTTCTAACACCTGGTCAAATTCTGGGCCATCCTTAACATTCCTCCATGCAGCTCCCATACATACCCTAGAGCTCCCTGCCTCTTTAGCGCGCAGTGCCTGAGCTTTAACTTGGGAAACACCCATAAGGTCGTTGCCCTCCACTTTGGTGTGGTAGCGGGCCGCCTGTGGACAATAACCACAATCTTCGGGACAACCACCGGTTTTAATGGACACTAAGGTAGACACCTGAACCGTATTGGGATCATGATGCCGTCTGTGTACTGTGGCCGCCTCGTAGAGCAGCTCCATAAACGGTTTGTTGTATATATTCAGGATTTCCTGTTTGGTCCAATTGTGCCTTACTTCGCTCGTAGTTAGTTTTTTGTTGGGCTTCCCCCAACTACCTTAACCAACACTCATCCGAGGTTTAGACCTACAAGGTCGCCAAGACGTTGCAGGTACTCCTCGCAGATGTTAAGGTAGTCGGGGTCGGGCTTTCCGCTGTATCTTTTTCATTCCCTCCCTTGGGTTCGGAAATTAAAAAAGGATGACGCTGCAATGCCTAAGCCATCATCCATTAAAGGGTCAAAAATAACTTCTAATCATTAGAAAAGGTAAAAGTCCATTCTCTTTTTCTATTATAGGCTCCTTAGAAATCTTTGAATTTAGAATACAATTGAAAAGATGAGGAATAATGACCAAAAATTAAGTCTGGATGGTATTTTATTTTTTAAGGAGCACGATCCAATGCCTAAATCTTTTTTAAAGGTTTTAATCGTGACCAAAAAGGGACTACAAAGTCAAAAGTGCTTCCCTAAATTCGTCTGCATATTTTTTTATGATCTCCTTATCAAAGTATTCCTCCTCCACGATCCTGCCAATTACGGGAACCTTAGTTCTTTTAATGATTACATCCTCGGTATGGGGATCTGGATTTCCATTGAATATTACCGCTACGTCATATCCCTTTATAATCAGCCACTGAATGGTTAACAAGGAATGGTTAATACTACCCAAATAATGCTTACACACCACAATTACCTTGTAGTTAGGCATAATGATATCTAACATGGTATCTGAATCATTCAAAGGCACCAATACCCCACCGGCCCCTTCGATCACCAAATGATTTTCCGTAACGGGTTCCAATATTTTGTTGGGATCAATATAAACACCTTCCATCTTAGCCGCGGCATGCGGACTCAATGGAGCCTTTAAGGAATAGCTATTTTTATGGATTACGGTTTTTTGGTTCGATATAAGTTTTGTAATGGCATCACTATCTTTATCCGCCCCAGTCTGTACTGGCTTCCAATAATCCGCCTCCAAAGCTTCGACTATTATGGCAGAAGCTATGGTCTTGCCCACATTTGTAGATATTCCGGTAACAAAAAATTGTTTCATTTTATTGAGGATTGGTTATAAATTCACAATTTAAACATTTATACTTTCTTTTTTCAAAAAAGGGAAAAAGTTTATAAAACAGCCCCTTCCTGTTGTAATAACCTTCCATTCTCTGAGCTTTGCAATTGGGGCAAGTCCGTAAGTTTCCAAAGTCATCAACGGCATAGGCCCTTATATCATTATATATATCCACGGCCCTTTCCTTATCGGTGTAATACACCTGCAGCTTCACTCCCCCTATGGCATTGCTGATCATGGGGTCGGAATTAAGAGTGTTTTCATCTCTCAAAAATACGCGTATCCCGTCAGATTCTAACCGCCCTCTCAGGATCTGGACATCAGCCACATATTCAAAAGTAGCCAGAGTAAAAAATTCCGTGTGTTTCATTTTTAACCGTTTACAACAAATTAGACAATGAACTTAATACTTCATCGATCTCCTTTTTAGCATTAAAACTATGTAGGCAAAATCGCAATCGCTCTTTCCTCTAATCGCTTTAGTTTACGCTCTAGATCGTTAAGATCGTTGTGCCTAAATTTGATGCTTTTGGCAAGCCCCATATTAATTCCATCCCTTATACTAGCATGGCATAGTTCATCGTATAGCACAATATCGTTCCGCTGGGGAACAGCACTAAAGAAACCGATATTGGCATCATAGCCCAAATTACATACCAAGGCTGCCTTGGACAGAAAAAAATTGGCCATTACAGATTCCAACTGAGTATGAAACTCAGAAGTACCAGTCAGTAACCTAGATCCTATGGCGCCATTAGCCCTAATATCTTTGTCTTCCAAAAGCTGAGTGGCGCTTTTAAATATACTCTCATTTTTGGCAAAACCCAAATAATCATTAGAAGAAAAATCAATCAAATTCTTGGGCATTGGCAACTTACGAAAGGCATTATTTTCTTGTCTTTCGGTTAGTTTGGTCATCATTTTTATAGGGAATTCCACCATAGTACAAATGTAGCATTTCCTCTTTTTAATAGTATATTCGCAAGCATGAAGTTAATGAACAATATCGCTTATAAAAGCTATAAAAAAAAGTATCCTCTTATGAAAAATATTTTTTTTGGTATTTTGACCCTTATCCTTACCGCAAACCTACAGGCACAAGCCATAAAATACCAGATTTCTTTTGAGAATGCAGTACACCACGAGGCAGAGATAAAAGCAACATTTACCAATGTGGGGCCCGGTATTTTTTCGGTGCGGATGGGACGCTCCTCCCCCGGCCGTTATGCGATTCACGAATTTGCCAAAAACGTCTATAATCTTAAGGCTACGGATGCCACGGGAAAGAACTTAAAAATCCACAGACCCAACCCCTATCAATGGGACATTAGCGACCATAATGGGGAAGTGAATGTAAGCTACACCCTTTATGCGGATAGGGGCGATGGCACTTATGCCCAAGTAGATGAGACCCATGCCCATTTGAATATCCCCGCAACCTTTATCTATTCTCCAACATTGACTGACCGCGAGATTATGGTAGCGATTGATTTGCGGAACGACCTCAACTGGAAAGTGGCCACACAATTGGAACAATTATCGGAAACCCAGTTTAGGGCTCCCGATTTCCAATATTTTATGGATAGCCCTATAGAAATTAGTGATTATTCCCTTCGTCAATTTGAGGTAGAACAAAATGGTAAGTCCCAAACAATTGAGTTTGTATTGCACCATAACGGAACGGAATCAGAACTGGACACTTATTTTGAACAGGTAAAAAAAATAGTGCTGGCACAAAAAGACGTTTTTGGGGAACTGCCTAATTTCGATTTTGGCAAATACACCTTTTTAGCCTGCTACATCCCCAATGTCTCAGGCGACGGGATGGAACACCGAAACTCTACCATTCTTACCGATAGGGAAGGTTTAGCAGAAGGTGGTATGCGAAATAATATTGGTACGGTTTCGCATGAATTTTTCCATGCTTGGAATGTAGAACGGATCCGACCCCAATCTTTAGAGCCTTTTAATTATGCTGAAGCCAATATGAGCGGGGAACTTTGGTTTGCAGAAGGCTTTACCAGCTATTACACCAATTTAATACTGAGCAGAGCAGGAATTATTACTCCCGAAGAATACATAGAAGGACTGACAGGTACTTTTAATTATGTTTGGAATTCTCCGGGTCGCCAATTTTTTAATCCTATAGAAATGAGTTATCAGGCGCCATTTGTAGATGCCGCCACTTCCGTAGATCCTGTAAATAGGGACAATACATTTATCTCCTATTATTCCTATGGCAGCGTTCTGGGATTGGCGTTGGACCTATCCCTAAGGGAAAACAAACTAAATCTTGATGATTATATGAAATTAGTCTGGGAAACCTTTGGTAAAAGTGAGACCCCCTATACCATAGCAGCCCTACACCAAACTCTGGTACAGTATGCAGGAAAGGAGTTTGGCGACCATTTTTTTGATTATTATATCTACAAGAGTGAAATGCCCAATTACGGAAACCTATTACAATCTGTAGGTGTAGTTTTAAAACAAGCTACTAATCAGCCCTATTTTGGTGCTAGCGTAGCCATCAACCAATTTGGAGCGGGCATTGTACAGCGCAATACCCAAATAGGGAGTCCGGCATATAAGGCCGGTCTAGAAAGGGGAGACGTAATAATGGCCGTTAATAATACACCATTGGCCCCAAATCAGAATTTTAGCGATTTTATTTCCCAATACAAAGTTGGGGACACCCTAAAAGTTGCCTATACTCGTTTTAGTATTCCAAAATCTACCACGGTGATCCTAACGGAAAACCCCGGCTACACCATTCAATTACTGGAAAAAGAAGGTGCTAAACCTAGTAAGAAGGTATTGCGAAATAGAAAAGGGTGGTTAAAAGTCGAATAATATCCTCCCTTTAGATTTATCGCATAAAGATTGTATTAAATCTTGATCTATACTATGTGATAAATATATAATTACTAAGGATAAAAATGCACCATTCCAAAACCAAATCATCCCATACATTTCAAAACTCCCTTGAAGCCGGGAACATTATAAAAGATGAGTATCTTTAAGGCATCAAAACAGATCATAATGAATAGAATTTACCCGATCGTATTAGTTTGCAGTCTTTTTGCTTTCTCATTACACGCGCAACAGCATAACATCAGTATGGATACTACGGTAACCACAACTGGGCAGGTTACTATAAAGGGAGTACCCGTAAAATATAAGACCACTACTGGAAAACAACCGGTGTGGAACGATAAAGGCGAAATAATTGCAGGCCTCCACTATACTTTTTATGAGCGGGCGGGCATTACAGACAGGTCAAAAAGACCCCTAGTCATTTCCTTTAATGGCGGCCCTGGCTCAGCATCGGTCTGGATGCACATTGCCTATACGGGCCCTAAAATCCTAGCCATAGATGATGAAGGGTATCCGCTACAACCTTATGGAGTTAAGGACAATCCCCATTCCATTTTGGATGTAGCCGATATTGTATATGTAAACCCAGTGAACACAGGATATTCCAGAGCTATAAGCACCATGGATAAGGAGGAATTGGCAAAAACCTTTTTTGGGGTAAAACAAGACATCCAATATTTAGCCAGTTGGATTGATACCTTTGTTACCCGTGAAAACCGATGGGCCTCCCCAAAATATTTAATCGGGGAGAGTTATGGCACCCCCAGGGTATCTGGACTGTCTTTAGAACTACAGAACTCGCATTGGATGTACCTTAACGGTGTTATCCTAGTATCACCAACAGAATTAGGCATAGAGCGGGGCACTGCCATTGAAGCCGCTAATCTGCTTCCCTATTATGCCGCTACGGCATGGTTTTACAAAAAACTCCCATCGGACCTTCAGGGAAAAGACCTGACAGATATGTTGCCAGAAGTAGAGGAATATACCGTTAACGAACTGATTCCCGCAATGGCCAAGGGAGGCTTTCTTCCACAAGCTGAAAAACAGAAAATAGCTACCCAGATCGCCAGATATACGGGATTGTCCGAAAAAGTGATTTTGGAGCATAATTTAAGGATTCCCAAAGGTTTTTTCTGGAAGGAATTGCTGCGCGATGAAGGCTTCACCATAGGAAGGCTCGACTCCAGATACCTTGGTTTGGACAAAAGCGATGCGGGCGAACGTCCTGATTATTCAGCCGAGCTTACCAGCTGGTTGCATTCCTTTACCCCAGCCATTAATTATTACATGAAAAATCACCTTAACTACACTACTGATTTAAAGTATAATATGTTTGGACCCGTTCATCCATGGGACAGGAGCAACAATACCACCGGAGAGGATTTACGACAGGCCATGGCACAAAACCCCTATTTAAAAATCATGGTACAGGCGGGTTATTACGATGGGGGTACGGATTACTTTAACTCCAAGTACAACCTATGGCAAATGGATCCAAGCGGTAAATTAAAGGATCGCATGAGTTGGAAGGGGTATCGCAGTGGCCATATGATGTACTTAAGAAACGAGGATCTTGCTACTTCCAATGAGCATATTCGGGAGTTTATTAAGGATGCTACCCCCAAGGAAGGCCAGCCTGCCCAATATATCCGAAAAAAATAGTAAAACGGCAGCATTAACATAGGACCTTTATTAGGCCAGCCCATCGAAGAAAATATAAAACCACCCAGTTTAGGAAATCTAAACTGGGTGGTTTTTTAATGCTAAATAACATTTTACTTCTAGATAGGGAAGTGGAATATAATGTTTTGTGAACTTGTTGATTTGAAGCATCAAAAATAAAATCGATGTGAGGATCGCTAAAAGATTTTGGCCGATTATTACTTGGTAGCGCGAGCCTTCCTATGTCGGTAGACAGGCGTCACACTCATACCTAAATGGAGTAAGAGAAATATTGAATTAAAAAATTAGCAGCTAATAATTGAACAACAAAAACCCTGCGACGGAATTACTCAGAATGAAAGTTGATCGTCATATTATAATTAAAAATAAAAAAATAAGTCTGCACCCCAGCCCGAATTAAAATCCCTCTCAGCTTTTAATACTCATTACCTACGTACTTTTTCAAGGTCAACCGCAAAAAACCATGTGCTTTTAGCACGAATTGCCTTATAATGAGAAGTTTAAATACTACAATCCACCAAGACAGTTCGTCGAAAAAATTAGGATATTAAGAAATTTTTAACTTTTTTTAAGACTTAAGGACACGGTATTGTTTAAACTCATTGCCCCCTTTATGCTCTTCTTTACGCTAGGTTTTTCCCAAAGCATCAATTTTGACGAATTGGATAAGGAAAAATGGTTGCGATATAATGGTGGGATTGCCACAAATGCGGTCTATTACGACGGTACAGCCAACCGACAGGACCTTACTTATTACCTCACAGGCAACCTCAATTTTAATGTGGCCGGACTTTATAATATTCCATTATCGTTTACCTATTCCAATCAAAATTTTGATTTTCCCAATCCCTTTAACTTCAATAGGCTAAGCCTACACCCTTCATACAAATGGGCTACTGCCCATATTGGAGATGTAAGTATGAGCTTCTCCCCTTACACCTTAAGCGGACATCAGTTTACAGGGGGTGGATTTGAACTGAACCCCGAGGGGAAGTTTCAAATCAGCGCTATGTATGGAAGGTTCCTAAAGGCTACAGAGTACAATGCGGAGGAACCTAGGGCAATAACCGCCTACAAACGTATGGGATACGGGGTGAAAGTCGCTTATGATTTCGATTTCATGAAACTGGGACTCATCCTTTTTAAAGCTACCGACGAGGAAAGCTCCATAGTGAATCCCTTTCCTATGGAATTGGGACTATCTCCAAAAGAAAATACCGTGCTCTCCTTCGAGTCCGAATTCCGAGTATTGGACAAAGCCCAAATCCAGATAGAATATGCAATTTCCGGAGTTACCGAGGATATCCGCCTCCACGATGCTCCAGCATCCAAGGGCATACTTTCCTTTGTATTAAAGGAAAACATCACCACCAATTATTACAACGCTCTAAACGCTACTTTTAGTTATCCTGCCGGCAATGGCACCTTGGGAGTTGGCTATGAACGTATAGATCCTGAATACAAGACCCTTGGCGCCTATTATTTCAATAATGACTTGGAAAACATTACAATGAATGCCAGTCAGACCTTATTTAACAATAAAATTAACCTCAGTGTAAATGCGGGATTGCAAAAAGATAATTTGGATAATGCTAAGACATCGGATCAACAACGTATTGTAAGTGCCATCAACCTAAATTATACGGCATCAGAACGATTAGGCATTAATGCAGCGTATTCCAATTTTCAATCTTATACCAATATCCGTGATCAGTTCGATTATATCAACCAGGTTGGGGAGTTCGATAATGTTGATACCTTAAACTACCGGCAGATCTCTCAGAACGCCAACCTTGGTTTTAACTATATCGTAAAAAAGACGGAGAACAAGCAACATAGCGCCAACCTAAATTTAGTCTATCAAAACTCAAATAACCAGCAAGAAGGTCAGACTATAGAAGGCGGCAGCAATGCCTTTTATAACGGTTCGGCAGCCTATACCTTGGGATATTTAGAGCAGGCCATGACGGTTACTTTGGCGGCTAACACCTCATACAACACTATTGGCGTAACCGACAACAGTCTTACTCTTGGTCCTACTCTAGCCGTGGGAAAACAATATTTTGACAAAAAATTGCGCGCCAATCTATCTACTTCCTACAATACTTCCTTAGCCAATGGAGAACAACAGAACAATGTCTATAATATTAGATTGGGTAGCAATTACTCCCTACTAAAGAAACATAACCTCAGCCTTAATTTTATGGCGCTTTTTCGGGAGACGGACTTAAATAACTCTCGTGATTTTACCATTACCTTCGGTTACAGTTATTTGTTTGATAATTTTAAGTTGGAGTTCCATCCTGGAAACCGAAATGCCCGAAGCCACAGTTCAAGATCTAAGGAAAGCATCCTTAATTTCCGCTACAGAAATGTCTCCTATAGCGGTACCATACCAGAAATTAACAGGCAATTGACCCTCGTTTTCCAAAGTCCGCAATTTACCAATATACCGCAATACAAAAAAGATGAACTAGGTATGTTATTGGCACTTGTAAAAGAGCAGCGAAAAGGTGGGGAGTATAAAGAAAAGGCGATAGTATTTTTAAAAACCCTGTACGATTATGGCGAATTTGAAGCTTTGCTTAATACCTCTATTTTTAATGTGATATCCGAGATTAAATTAGACATGCGAAAAATTGATTTTAAGCTTGAAATTCTTTTTGTGGAGACCAAGATAAAACTAGATGAACATCCTCTTACCAAAACCCCAGACAACCCAATACCTACCGAAGCAGAACGAAATGATTTTACCCAATTGATGGCAGATCATGAAGAAAGGAGTAAAAAATTATTTGGACATCGATGGATGGAAAATGAATTTGCCCAATTCAATTCCATACAGGTAGTTAAAAAACCCTATGGAAATTTAAAGGGATTTATAGATCGCATAGCCACAAGGGCATATCGCCTGTACGAGAAAAACCGGGATTTAGATGAGTTGGAGTATTTTTTGGAAAACGAAATAATAGATTATTACTATAAAAAATCAATTGGCACAGTTAGTCCAGATGCCTTGGAGCTGAGATATATAAATAAAAATTAATATCCCAATAAATAACTCTAGTTTGATTGGTTTTATTCTTTGTATTTCCGAATTAATTGTAGCATATGGAATTGTTATTAAAGATCACGATTTTTGGAATAATCTGTCTTTAATTATTCACATTACCGTGTACTTACTCATTTTTGGTCTTAGCTGGATAACCAACAACTCTGCTCCGCAAAGTCTCCCGACTTCGCGGAAATCTAATTTTGTCCACATCACCAAAATAACCGCTCCGCAAAGTCTCCCGACTTCGCGGAAATCTAACTTTGTCCACATCACCAAAATATCCTTGCTAATAAAGACGGGCTCGCCACATACTACTTACCATGTTTTCTCCCTTGCCATTAGTCTTCATGACATTTTACAATGAATACTTATTTTTTCCATATCCATATACTCTGATGGAAGTCCTTTAACTTTGGATCTTGTACTAAAATCTCAACTTTATAGATACCAGGTACTGTGTTTTTTGGCAGTTTTCCCTTCCAAAGGTGTCTTGAGTGTTTTTTCAAATATGGTGAGCTTTTACTTTGGCCGTCGGGGCTTTTTTGGTCTTTTTGTGAACGTCTGATATAGGCAACAAATGGATCCATCTCAGTTACCTTTTCTAAATATTGGATAGGGGCCTGTTGAAATTTCATTGCAACGGAGGTACGATCCGAACCAGAAAATATATTTACATAAAATTCATTGGACTCGGACAGGAAAGAGGAGGGTTCCCCATTGTATTCCCCGGCCCAAACACTAAGTTGTTGCTCTTTAGGAAGACCTACTCCTTTATATTTAATGGTGTAACTCTCTTTATCAAAGTCTATTTCAAAATAACCTCTTGGCGTGCCACAGTTCATTAATGCTAAAGGTATTCCCTCCCAACTTTTTTGCCCCGTCCACCAATAGCCAGAAACCGCTCCTGCCGTAAGTTCGTGGATGGTATTACCGGCTGGTGTTTTTATGTAATTTTGGAAAACAGTATGGGTGTGTCCTGTTAAGAATAAAACCTTGTGGTACTCATTTAATATGTTTAACACCTCGTCTTTATTTTTCATCCCAACAAAAGGTATGTGCTGATTAATGACAATTGGATGATCTTTGGGAACTTTTTGAACCAGAGACTCCAAAAAACGCAATTGTTCCTTTCCATATATACCCTCATAACCATATTTTCCAATGGGATATATGCTGTTCAATGATATAAACAATACCTTATTTCTGAAAAAAGCATAGGTATTAGGACCAAAATTTATATTATATAAATTAGATTGCTCGGTCCTTTCGGCATTAAAATTCCTATCGTGATTTCCATATACCGTCCAAGCTTGATTATCCGCTTCTTGAATAATTCTATTCAAGGGTTTAAAAAGATTAGGGCTATCATTTACCAAATCACCTAGATAAATACTAAAGTCGTAATCGTTCCTATTTGTCAGCTCTTTTAATATGGAGTTGCTTGCCTGTAATAATTCCGTGGTATCACCTACTTGTATGTCCCCAATTGCCAAGAATTTGAATTTTCTTTTGATTTCTTGTTTAATAAGTCCAAAATCATAAGAAATTTCTTTTGTCCAGCTATCTGGCATAATATGCCACCAATTGTTTTTATTGGTATATGTGTATTTAGAAGGTATAATAGGAAATATTGTTTGGCCCTTTTTGGCCCTAATTCTATAATTTCCCTTTTTATCAGTTTGTACTATAGTATCCCCATTGGAAACCCATACTTTTTTTAGCCCTTGCTCCTTTGAATCCAAAATGTTGTTTTGATTTCTATCCAAAAAAACCTTTCCCTGCACCATTTGGGGTTCATCTTGGGCGAAAACACCTTCTATTAGAAGTAGGGGCCCGAGGATAAGGACTATTAAAATTCTAAGCTGTGTTGCCATAATGTACCGAAAACTATAAAAGCGGAGATAAACTCCGCTTTTATTATAAGTTAAATTAATAAGTTATATTATTGATTGTCTGGAGAAGCATATTTATGTAAATATAATTGGTCTCCCACCAAATATGCTGCATAGGCAATGCCATCGGGAGCTACGACGATATTTAATTCATCTGCCTCTACATTTTCAAAAGTCACTGCAGCGCCCCAATTGTTAACATCATTGTCATAGGCTACAAATACAGGTGTACTCGTCTCGTTTTTATAAAATAACATTGCGGTACCATAATTATCTACGGCTATATCAAAATCACGCAACTCTGTGGTAACTATCATATCTCCGAATGTGCTCCAAGTGCTAGATTCCTTCGAGTATTTTTTCACTTTTAACTGGAAGTCGGTGGCTGTCCCTGTATTTTCGACGTACGCTAAATATACATTTCCATTTTGATCTACATCCATTACTAGGTTGTGAAAATAGACAGTATGGTCTTCTCCATCTCTCATTTTATCGGCTAGCACTTCCCATGTACCATTTGCGTATTTATATACGGATATAAATTGGTTATCCCCAAAATCCATAACGGCCAAATAGACTTCGTTGTTAACCGATTTGGAAGTTATGATCCTAGTTGCTCCTGATCTACCGGTTATGGGTAAGTCTGACCAGCTGCCACTGGTGGAAGTTTTTAAGAACACATTTCTCCTATCTTCATGACGAGAAACATCATTTTGGTAGAAACCATAAAGGGTATTGTCAGCGTCAATGGCCAATGTGTTTCCGCCTACTTTAACTCCTGAAAATGGAGCCCCACCTACATAAGCCCATGAATTAGCTTCATAAGACATTATTGAAGCCTGTTTGTCAGCATCATAATCTTGGAAGATAACATATGGCGTTCCTTCTTTATTAAAATTCAATTCTACACTATTAGCTCTAGGTGAAAAATCCTTAGCGCCAATTCTGGTCCAATCCTCACCTTTGTATCCAATTAAGTTGAGTTTTCTTTCTTCGCTAGATTCCCTAGATCCGATATAGGCCACGTAGGGGTCTGACGTCTTTAGGTCTATTGCCAAAGATATTTCTCTCATGGAATCATCTAGGTAAGCTCCGATTTTACTCCATACCGAACTGGCCATTTTCCCTACTGTTACCGTGTATATTTTATTTGTAGTTTTCTCAGAAACCAAAAACTCTACAGATCCGGTGTAATCATTAGCGGTAGTCCCACTTATTTGCGCTACTCCTCCTACTTTTACAATATCGTTTTCCGTAGTTGTGAAACGCGCCACCAAATTGGTTAAATCGGTTTCCTTGGGTAGGTTAATTGTTATTGCTTCGTTAGTTACCTCAACTTCATAGTCGTTAAACAATACTTCTGGATTGTCTTCCTTATAAAATCCGAAGGTAGTTATTGAAACCTCTGCTGGTGTTTCTGGTTCGGGCTCCGTGGTAACGTCATCTGAGCTGCAACTTATAAAAATAAATAAGCTCAAGGCTACTAGGGACCAATTCTTTAAAATAGTTTTCATAATAATTAATTAATAGTTAATAAAAATTTGTTATGGTTTTGGATTCAAGATTGCTTTTATTTCTGGTGTTACTATAAAATACTTTTTAGCTTTCTTTTTTAAGCTTTTAGGGGTTACACTTTGCACCATATCCTCATAGTTGTTGGTGAAATTCCACTTGCGATATCCGTTAAAGTAATAATCTCTTACGGCCTTTGTCCAATAGGAATTACTTTGACTTTTTAACTTGTGGTTTTTTATTAAGTTGTTTTTCACCTTCATCAAATCTTGGTCAAACTCGATATCGCCATTAACAATACCTTCTATTATTTGCCTAATTTCGAAGGTGATGAGGTCCACATCTTTTGGGTTACAGACCAAACTGATGGTTTGTCTACTTAAAGGAACAGGATGTTTAGTACTACTTATTGCGACCCCTACACCGTATACTACCCCAAGCTCTTCCCTTAACCTTTTAGTGAGTTTTAATTTTAGAATGGACTCTAAAAGATCGTTCTCGACTTGTAGTTTAGGAATGTTTCTCTGAAGCTTGTCCTGTTGAAAAACAAGGGATACTATAGATTTGGGTGACTCTCCAGTATTTTTTACCAAAGACGTCTTTTTCTTAAGTATAGGTTTAGGTTTGTACGTATACGAGTTGCTAATGTTGCCTTTTGGTAAGCCTCCGAAATAGGTCTTTATCAATGGTAAAATAGCTGGCAATTCTTGATCCGTTAATACGGTTATAACATAATTATCCGCTACCCCAAAAAAACTGTTATAAATGGGCTCGATAGACTCTATGGTTAGGTTTTGTTGTATTTTTTGAACGGTCTGAGGTTTAGTAGTATAATCCTTTCCCCTGATCAAATACTTTAATTCCTCAAAAAATGCATCTTTAGAAGTAGTTTCTTTATTTTCCAAAGATTTCAGCATACGATCCTTAACTTGATCAAAAAGGGTAGTATCTACCTTTGGGTGAACGGATTTTAAATAAAATAATTCAAATAGAGCAGTAGCATCATTACTGTTTGCACTTCCAGAAAAGCCAGACCTAGTTTTATCTATCAGCAACTGTACCTTTGCACTATTTCCCGTTAAATAGTCGCTTAACGCTTCTCTTGAGAAATCTCCATACCCACTAATGGACACAATAGGAGATGCGTACATGGCATTTACATAATTGGTAGAATCCAACGCATAATATCCTCCTTGCTTAAAACCTGATATTATTATTTTGTCTTCAGCAGAATCTATTTTCTTATAAATAACAAGGGCGCCATTGTCTAAATAAATTTCTTTAGCCCCTATTTCTGACAATTCCTTAATTTTCACAACCTCACCAGAATTAGGAGTAATGTTGAGCAGATCATCGGGGACAACAACCGTATTTTTATAGGGAGAAACGCTAATACTATCTCGATTATGGATATGTGAAAACAAGACAGGGGTTTCGGGTAAATTCTCGGCCAGTTTGTTGCTAGTGGTCAAAAGATATCTAAAACTACCCAGATCATTTGTTTTTTTCAACTCCCCTAGTAAGGTCAATGAATCTATCTTGCTAAAATTGTCCTCTATCATGGCCAATTCAGATTGTAGGGAAATGATTTTATTTCCATAGAAAAAGTCTTGGTTTATTTGATCCATAATCCCTGAGGCAGACGGAACACGTTCCCTCTTTACCTTTCCTTGGAAAGAGTGTAGCATTTTTGTTTTTACCTTTTCTATTTCTGATGGGGTAAATCCATATTCCATTATTTGTTTGTAATGCTGATTAAATTGATCTATACCCGCTAGAACAAACTCAGGCTTTAGGGTTGTGGAGGCGTAAAAGGCTCCTTTTACTGGTAGGAAATTTCCAACGCTAATACTTGCATCTTTATAAACGGGATCATTAAAGGACAAAGAGGAGAACCTTTGAGAGGTCAGTTGATTTAACAAACTTCGGGTTAAATAGTGGGTATACGCTTCTTTGTTATCTACATTTTTTAAAGGGTCTCTAAGCTGAATTAGATTTAATTCTGTTTTCTTCACCCATTCGTCACTGTAAACGATTAGGCTGTCTTTTTTATAATTTTCTATATTGTAAATTTCTACCTTTGGAAAGGATGCGGGTATATTTCCAAACCTCGCAATAATTTCCGCTTCTATTTCCGCCGCGTTTACGTCACCTGTAACGGCTACTGCCATTAAAGAAGGGTCATACCATTTTTGATAAAAATTTCGCAATTCCTCTAGTTTAAAGTTTTTTAGGCTTGTTGTATCGCCTATCACTTTTCTCTTAGAGAATCTAGAGTCGTTTAAAAGAGTATTTAGAAAAACCTCCCCATTTTTAGCTTGTGGAGATTGCTTTGACAGCCACTCAGATAATACAACTCCTCTTTCCTTTTCTACCTCGGTACTATCTAATAACATCCCGTTTACCCAATCTGACATAATTAAAAGTGTAGAATCTATCACTGATTTATTATGGGTAGGTATTTTTAATTTATAAACAGTTTCTAGGAACGAGGTATGTGCGTTTAAATCATGTCCAAATTTGGAGCCGTTCGATTCCAAAAAATCTATCAATTTATTGGCTTCAAAATGTTTAATGCCATTAAATGCCATATGCTCTAAAAAATGCGCTAAACCACGCTGCTTTTTGGTTTCTTGGGCAGACCCCACTTTAACCAATAGCCTGAAATGGCCTTCGCCCTTTACCTTGTCGGTAGGATATATATAATAGGTGAGACCATTGGGAAGTGACTTTTTCACTAATACACTATCCTGTACGAGTATTTGGGAAAAACTGTTGGTCGTAAATAGTAGTAATAGGAACCCGAGGTGAATTTTTTTCAATGTGTTAATTATTTACTTTTTTAAACATTAATTTACTTTGATTATGACTTGGTCCAGGCAAGCCTGTAGAGATGGATAAGTTATTGGAGTCTAACTTAATTGTTAGCGTGTTATCCATTGTGGGGTCTACTGAACGTTCCAACCATTGTATCTGTATTGGTCTTTGATAAATGCCCGTAGGGAAGTGCAACGGATTTTCTGTTGTAAGAATCTTATAATCTACCCCTTCTGTTAGACCATCCCCTTTAATTAAAGAGTAATCTACGTACAGGTCTTCCGTAAGTGGTTTAGAGCTTAAGTAAACATAATAAGACACCACATCCTTTCTATTGGACCTAATATTCAGATTCTCTTGTTTGTTAAAATTTATATGGACAAAGGGTTCGTCATAAGTGCTAATCTCATCCTTGCCACAGGCACTCATTATTAGGAAAGATAATAACAGAAGAATTAAATATTTATTCATCTTTTTCTATTTTTTCACCTATTACTCTTGGTAACCAGTGTTTTGGATTATATTTTTATTTGCGTTCAGTTCTGTTTGTGGGATTGGAAGTACAAACCTATAATTTGGATATTGGACTTCTTTTATACTCGAAGTGGAAGCATTATCCCTTACCATATCCTGTTTTGTTCTGGTTAAGTCAAATAATCTATGGCCTTCAAAACAAAACTCCTTTGCTTTTTCGTCCCAAATCATTTCCCGTAAGGCGGAGACCTCATTTTCCAGAATTTGTATTTCCGAAACTTCTTTCTGTTGTGCCCTTGCTTGTATGGCCTTTAAATCGGTTTTGGCCAAGTCTGTCTTGTCCATATTAACATTAGCTTCGGCCCTGATCAGGTACAATTCTGAAACCCTAAAAATTAAAATATCATGTTGCAGTTCCCCTTCTGAGATTCCTGGTTTATAATATTTTAATGTAGGGGCTGTTTGGTCTCCTGGAGCTTGCTGTATTAATTGCAATCTAAGGTCTTCTGGATTTTCATTCAATAGGTTTACCAGTTTAACATCCGCAAAACCAGTAGGGTTGCTTAAGTTGTAAAATGTTCCAATTGTAGATTTTTTTAACTTTCCGCTTAACCTAAATATAGTTTCATCGGAGGTAGCTATAGTATTAAACATATTTAAATAGTCCTGCCCTTTGGACAGCGCTATTTCATTAATTACAAGGGTTGCATAACTAGCTGCATCGGACCAATTTTCCATATATAGGGATACCCTAGATAGCAAACTATGAACGGCCAATTTTGAAGCATAGTAATTGGACCCGTTCCCGGTTCCGTTCCCAGTATCAAATAAAGTGGCTGATTCCTTTAAGTCTGTTATTATCTGTGCATAGGTTTCTGCTACGGTATTCCTACCAGTTATAGTGTTTGGTCCAGGAGTTTTTAACAAAACAGGAATTCCAGGATGCGATGCATCTGGTGTAAAATTATATGGCTGTGCATACACTTTTACCAGATCAAAGTGAATTAGTGCTCTCAAGAAAAGGGCTTCTGCTCTTATCCCGGCAAGCTCGTTAACATTTTGGGGGAATTTTTCTAGAAGGGAAGGATAGTATTCTATGATATTGTTTACATTGGCCAATGCTTCATATGCATCCCTCCAAATACGACCTACAGGAGTAATTTCATCCTCAGGGGTTGCATTATAATTGTATTCGGACACCATTTTAGTATCCTCGCCAACAATATTCAACCTTAACATATCCCCTGTCACATCGGGATACAGTACATACCCAAAGTCGTAGTAGGAATAAACCGAACTATATGCCCCTGGAATGGCAGCCCTTACCCCATTCATATCAGTGAAAAATACAGGTATTGAAGATTTTCCAACCTCTTCTACCTCTAAAAAGCTATCACAGCTAGTTAAAGCAAATGCGCAAATTGTTGTTATAAATAATTGTCTGAATTTCATACTATTAAAATTTAGAAAGTGGCGTTAAGCCCTAGGGATATTGTTTGTTCCATTGGATATCCGCTCATATTGTTTTTATATGAATTCCTATCCGCTTTGTCATAAGGGGTCCATACTATTAAATTGTCGCCAATTAATGTAAATTGAACTGCCTTGAAGCCTAGGGATTGGGCTATATCATTATTCAGGGAGTATCCCAAAGAGATGTTCTGCAACTTAATATTGGTTTTACTATATAAGAACCTTGTAGAATTCATTACGGATTGGGTGCTTATTCCCCAAAGCGGTTTAGGCGACAGCGCCAAATCTCCTTGTTCCTGCCACCGGTCCAATTGGTTAACAGATTGATTTTCGCTCATTATATTTAATCCATCTGAGGTTACATTTCTACCAAACGAGCTAAATGCATAACCCCCTATCGTATAATTTGTCATTATACGTAGATCAAAGTTTTTATAATCAATATTATTTATTACACTGCCAAATAGGTCTGGAGTGGATTTTTTATTAGCTACTCTGTTAGCAACACTGTATTCCTTCGTTATATTTCCTTGTGTATCGTACCACATTGGGTATCCATCCCTTGGGTCTACACCCGCCCATTCTACCAAATAATAGGTGTTGATGTTCTTCCCTTCTTCCCATCGGATATTTCCTAAATTTTTCGGAATACTGTTGTATAATTTTAATAGCTTATTTCGGTTATGCGAGGCCATTACAGTGGTTCTCCACTTAAAATTATCGGACAAGATATTTACGGATTGCAAGGTAACCTCTATACCTTTATTCTCTATTTCCCCAACATTTCTATAAACCCTAGTATTTCCAGTAGTCCTAGACACATCCAGATTGCTCAGTAGATTCACGGTTTTATTTCTGTAAACCTCAGGGGAAATATCGAGGCGGTTATTAAACAATGCCAATCTTAATCCTATATTGGTCATATAAGTTGTTTCCCAGCTTAAATTTGGATTGGGACCCTTTGACATTCCCGCTCCCTGGATCCCATTGTACTGATACGAATCATTTATAGCGTAGACCCCATAGGATTCTTGACGGCCGATTCGTGAATTTCCATTGCTACCAAAGCTCCCTTTAAGGCTAAGCGTATTAATTAAGTTGCTGTTAAAAAAATCTTCTTCATGAATATTCCATGAAGCGCCAACAGAGGCAAAGTCTGCCCATTTTACGTCTTTTCCAAAATTGGAATTCCCATCCTTTCTAACATTGAGAACAAGGTTGTAACGATTGTCATAAGTATAAGATACTTGCCCAAGATAAGATGCACTTTTTGTTGTACTCTCGCTACCGCCTCCTGTGGTATAGGACGCACTGCTTACGGTTCTTAAATTATCATTGGCAAAACCAGAACCATAAGAACCAACAAAGGTGTTTTTACGGGAAACAACCTCTATACCTGCAACGGCACTTATAGCATGTGCATTAAATTTTTTACTATAATTTAGTCTATTAATAACATGCCAATTGATAAAATTAGCATGAGCCCAATTAGCATACCCAGTGGCATCACCATTAATGTTCTTGCCAGACCAGTTGTACATGGATTTGTATCGCTTCTCTACACTGCTCTGGTAATCCGTACCTACCTGTGCAGTATAGGATAGATCGTTGGTTACATCATACGATAATTTAAGATTTCCCTGTAGGGCAAAGGTGTTTTGATTGTTGTCATTCTGCTCCCTTTCTGCCAAACTGTTGAAAAACTTGTTTTCCACCCATTTTGGGGTTCCATCAGGCAATCTGCCATTAATTATTTTATAGGTCATCCGGTAACTACCGTCTTCATTATAAGGAGAAATAATGGGTAAATATTCATAATAGTCATCTCCGGGGGTAAACAGAGTGTTCGTATTAAACGATCCTGCCAAGGACACATCTATCTTCAGCCGATCGGTTAAATTTATCGTATTTCGAGACCTTAAGGAAATTCTCTGTTGTTCATTTCCTTTTAATGTTTTCTCGTCGTTGAAGTAAGAACCAGATATATAATAGGTAGCTTTTTCTGTGCCACCAGATGCAGATACATTTAATTGGGAAGTAAGTCCCGTACCAAAAAACTGATCGTACCAATCGGTGTTTGTTGTAGAGTAGTTATTATTTTCGCTGTCAGTAAAAGGAAAAAGAGATTCCTGATTTCCTGCATTGATAAATGCTTCCTTTGCCAGGGTTAAATATTGCTGACTGTTCAACATTTTAAATTTGGTCCCCTTATTTATATGTGAAGCACTAGAACGCATGGACACATTAAACTGTGGCTTACTAATCGCCCCCTGCTTAGTCGTTATCAAAATAACACCGTTAGCACCATCGGCACCGTATAACGAAGTGGCCGATGCATCCTTTAATACGGTTATAGACTTTATATCATCTGGGTTAATATAGGATAAAGGACTAACGCTGGTCTGCATGCCGTAGATTAAATTTGTTTTATCCCCTGTAAACATTGGCGTTCCATCTATAATCCATAACGGCTCATTTGAAGCTGCCAGGGAGGCCTCACCTCTAATGGTAACAGAATGCCTCGGTCTAGCACTAGAAGCATTATCGCTCTGTGGCATATACTCCAAACCTGGGACCAAGCCTTCCAACATTTTATCGATACGCTGTTGGGGCAGGTTTTCGATGTCCTTTGTTGTAACTTGGAATACACTGGACACCAAATTGGATCTTTTTTGTTCAGTACCATAATTACTGGTTACTACCACTTCTTCCAATGCCTGCACGTCATCCACCAATGTTATGGAGAGCTCTCCCGAGCTATCTACAGTTATTTCATTTTTTAAAAATCCCATACTACTGACCACCAATACACTACCACTAGGTATATCATCCATGTAAAAATGTCCATCAAAATCGGCGGTTACCCATCTCTTTGTATTATTTTTCAATTGTATAGTTGCGCCTCCAATTGGCATCCCTGAGGCATCTACCACTGAGCCGGACACACTTATAAGGGCTTGTATAAAATCAGTTAACTTTTGTGCTGAGGATACCTCTTTGTTTTTAAACAAAACAATCTGTCTGTCTATTACCTTAAATTGCACGTTAGTATCTTTTAGCAGCAACCTCAATACTTCCTCAATTCCCTTATCTATAACCTCAATATCTCTTTTTATGCTTAAATCCCGGGTGTTTAATCCGGTCTGTATGAATACGAAATTGGATTTCGCTTCTATATCTTTTATTATTTCCCCTAGGGTTTCATTTTTAGCTTTTATGGTTATCCCAGAAGGTTGGGAGTAATGCTCCGCAGCTTGTAAAGGAGCGTAAAAGGAAAATACGAACAAAAGTATAACGCTAAGTGTTCTACGTACTATCATTTTAAAAGGGGTCAAGCTGCATTTTTTTTTAGGCTGGGTATTTCTCATTCGTGTTAATTATTTCTAAATACTAGTTATGCTTAATTGTAAATGACCTGTCCGTCAAAGTTGAGAGGGTCTCTATAACATTGGAGACATTGTTGGATAAATATATTTTCCCCGTACAAGTCTGTCCGGATAGTTTTTTGGATTCCTCTGAAAACGTAATATTATAGTATCTGGATAATTCCAATAATACTTTTTCCATGGGAGTGTCATTAAATATTAGATAACCATTCTTCCAAGAAATGTACCTATCTACATCTACCCTCTCCTTAATTAAATTTTGCGTTGTGAGCTGTAGGGATTCACCGGGGGCCATTCTTGTTTTCCTTCCATCTTTAGTTTCTATACCAACACTACCTTCTACTAGCACAACCCTGTCATCAGAAGTAAAAGAATCTGAATATGCATTTACATTAAATGTTGTTCCGAATACATCTACCTTAAATTTAGGAGTCTTCACGGTAAATGGTTTTGATTTATTTTCTGCTACCTCTATGTAAATTTCACCTTCCAGTAGTATAGTTCTATGGTTGTCGGAAAAATTTGTTGGGAATTTTAATTTGGAGCCAGAATTTATCCACACCTTAGAACCATCGGAAAGAACTAATTCAGATCGTTTTCCATAGGGCACAATCAATGTATTTAAGGCAGCGGAGCCAGTCTTGAAGTTTTCTCCTTCCTCGTTAATAATTCCGTCTTCACTAATTTTAAAAACTGTATTGGTGTCAAAAGAATACTGATTATCACCGGAGATGAGTCGTACATTTTCCTGATTGGGAATATAGTCAACAATGATATTGGTAGGTTCTGTTGGTGAGCTGTACGGATAATAATATAAACCAATTGATACTAGGATGGCCAAAGTAGCCGCAATTGCATATTTTGTTTTTTTACCAAAATATTTTCGGATGCTTTTTGGTTTTTTGGTGTTCGTCTTTAAAAGTCTTTGGTATATGGCCTCCTTTTCATTGGCTGTAAGGAACTCTTCCTTAAAATAAGTCTTTCGAAACTCTAATTTCGCTTGGGAGAAGTTTGCTTTATCCCCAGGGTTCCTCTTTAAATGCTCCTCCCAGTATTTTGCGCCAGCAGAATCCTTGGTAAGCATCCAAACTATAAAATGTTTATTCGTTAAGAATTCTTTGATTTTCATTATAAGATATAGCTTAATCTTTTGGGTATTTTCTACAAGGAAAACACTCGGCTCAATACAATGACACGCCAAGGCTGCCTATATCACCTTTTTAAAAGTTAAAAAAAAGTTAAAGGTTTTTATGTTGTAACGCGAGGAATAAGAAATATTGGTTGTCTGAAGCTCTCAATTGTTTTAAGGCCTTTAATATTAAATTACGACAGGAGGGTACACTTATATCCATAATTTCGGCGATTTGCTGGTAGTCGTAATCTTGGGTATACCTTAGGTAGATGATCTCTCTTTGCTTTGGGGTCAGTTCATTTAGTGTATTTTCAATTTTAGATTTTATTTGATCTTTAAACTCATCTTCAATCAACATATCTTCTACATTCACCTGTAGCTCAAAGGGGAATGTCTCGTTATTAGTATCCAATAAAACCACTTTTTTACTTCTCCTAAACTCGTTGAACAGTTCATTTCGCAAGCTTTTATGCAAGTAAGATTTGGGATTTACTAGCCCTTCTTCCTTGTTGTTAAGTATAATTCTATGGAACACATTATGGATGGCATCCATAACCTGTTCTTTTAGGAACCCCAAACGGATTCCATAGGAAAATAAATCGTCCACATGCGCATTATATATATTTCCTATTTTATCCATAAAGATCCAACCCACTTTTTAATCCAAGAAACATCCCTATTCCTAGACAAAATCAATTTCAAAACAATATTACTAAAAATTAATCTTATTGCATGTGGTCCTAGATATTCAATTTACCCGTAAAGCCTACTGCAGTAGGCTCTACGGAGTGTGTTGAACTTATTTAATTTACTCATTTTAAGTGCTGTGAACTTTAGTTTTTTTGTGCTTATTTATTGTATAGGAGACCTTGTGAAGAGGTTAGTTATTTAGGTAGCCAAAACCTATTGTATTATCCGTTCGGATATCACCCTTATGCAACGTCTATCAGTGGCAGGCAGGACTCTTAATTTTGAGGCTATCATTTTAATAGCTTTCCTAATTTAAAATCGAATTTGGTTTAAAACATTCTTCACATGGATTTATCCAAGCTGAAACTGTAATGAAATGTGCTTTGTCTTGCACAGCTATGATATTGCCTTCTTTAAAATTTTTGTTCAGATTAACTTCTCGAATTGGTAATTTCCGCAAAGTCGGGAGACTTTGTGGAGCGGAAAACATGGTAAGTTATATGGGCAGAGCCCGTCTTTATTAGCATGGATATTTTGGTGATGTTGACAAAGGTAGCTTTCCGCAAAGTCGGGAGACTTTTCGGAGCGGAAAGCATGGTAAGTTATATGGGCAGAGCCCGTCTTTATTAGCATGGATATTTTGGTGATGTTGACAAAGGTAGCTTTCCGCAAAGTCGGGAGACTTTGCGGAGCGGGGCGGGAGCCTTTTAATTATCAAAATATCTAATAAGATCTGCACTATTTTGTTCGAAGTAATCCACAACCAAGTCAAGGTTAATTCCACCATCTTCTTTGCCAAAGGAGTTGATGATTTCTTGAAGTGTAGCGTCTTGCTGCTCATTATTAAAGAGAGATATAAATACATCCGACTTAATCTTTCCCAAAAAGTTAACCCAAGCCTTAAATTTATCAGAGGTATTTATCGTGAAGTTCCCATTATCATTATCAATTAAGACTGCTTTGGTGTCTTGATCTAAGTATTTAATGATATAATAAGTTGTTCCCCCTGAAATAAACTCTAATTTATGTATTAGGTCAATGGGGGTGTCTGTTAATAGTACAGCTTCGGGCTGATTTTCATAGGCATTTTGGCCATTTTCATCATTACTAACCCCTTTGTCCTTGTTGGAATATTCCGAGAATATAGCTTGATCTAGAACAAATGGATGTAGAATTTTGTGGGTAGAAGTTTCCGCCACGGAGGACGTTGTGGCGTTTAAGTACTCATATCCTTCTATTAGCAGCCTTTTATCCATTATCTTCTCTTTGATAGCAGTATCTGCATTTAATTCAGAATAAATTTGGCCCATCACAAACATATCAAAATACCCGTTGCGATGTGTTGTTGTAATGATGTTTTCAATATTATCATCATCACTTTCCCCAATAAATAGTTGTTTTAAGACAGATGATTCTAAATTGGTAAGTACGGTGAATACATCTTCCTGGTTTAATAGAGTATTTATATACCATCGATTATTGGAAAACTCTGCAGACATCATCCCGATAATGGGAAATGGCACTTTATCCATAATAAATGAATATTTTATATAGGCCATCTTCCTATTTTCATACCCAAATTGATACGCTGTTTCTAGTTGGATGTAATTTTTTTCTACATCTGTATTCTTTACGCCCTCAAAATGTGCTTCATCGCGTGAGGTAGTCGCGTTTTCATCTAAGTAATCACTCAAAGCCCACTCCATATTGGATGCTGACAAAAATGACTGTAAAAGGCCTTGTAGATTGGAATAGTCAATATCATTTTGATCGTTAACCTGATTGATGCGCAAGGGTGGGTCATATACACCAAAATCAACATCAATTGGAATACTGTATTCTACGACCACACCAAGGTTATCATTTTGCACATTGCTCTGATAGGTGTATATTAAAACAGCTAGGAGTAAGAATCTGATTTTCATATTTGGTTTGTTTTAAGGGTTTTAAAAAGAATTTAGCACAGAAATGTATTGTTTTTTATTCATTTATATTATTGATTGGCTTCATCAATTGAACTTTTTTATAATATGGCTTTGTCTCTAGCTTTTTAGACATTACCACTATATACATGGAGGCTTTAAAATCCATCCAAACTCCCTCTCTAAGAAAGTGATAGTCAAAATCATCTCCATGCCAGCCAATACTCACGAGCTCTGCTTTTGCTAGGCCTGAAGCCTTTGCTTCAAATGATAGCCATTCACTACCTTCAAAAGCACTTAGTTCCCCTTCTACACCAAAGGCTGCGTTTAAGGCTAGGGATGCAGGATTTATTTTTTCGTCTACAAATTGCCATTTTTCACTCCCTACAGTTTTCTTTTCTGTGGTTTCTGCAATCAGCGAACCAGTTGCATCTGCCTTGGCTACTATATTAATTTCAGCGGTTAATACGTCTGTTATTTTCTTGGCTGCCCATTCAGGGATAGGTAATTTTTTGAAGGGTATGCCCCATGTCCATATCGTTGTCTCCCCTTTTAGTCCAGCTTTGAAGCCACCTCTAATCTTCTTTTCTGTATAATAAAACCGACTATTTGGTTCTTCTTTATTTTCCTTTGTTACTTCGAAAGGTATAATATTAAAGTACCAGGAGATTTTTCCTTCGTTAAAAGCTCTTTTATCCTTAGCCTTTTTTATAAATGGTATTTTATCAAAGAACTTGGCGGCGCTCTCGGTCATTTTAGTTGCTTCTAGCGCTTTTTTTATCACCGGGTTTGAACTGGATTTAACAGTAAATCCAAACTTTTGAAAATCGGGGTCAACCCATACTATATCTATACTTTTTTCTTTTCCTATTGGGTAACCTGCCCTAACGGTGGTATTTGTTTCTTTATCGTTTACTTCAATATCTCTTTGGATATTTAGCTTAGCATTATTTTTTGGATGTAAATCCGATTTGCCATAGTACCATTGAAGACTTAAATCATCGATATTATTTTCAGGTATTTTAATATCTGTTGTTATATTATAAGCAATAGTTTTAATTTTTGATGAATCTAAGAGAGCTGGATCAGCTATAAAATATAACTTTTGGCCTGATTTAGCAATTCTTCTTTTGCTGTGTTTAGCATAAAGTTCCTTTAATGTGAACTTTTCTTTTATAACCCTAATGGCAACCCTCACTTTATTGGATTCTCCATCTGGATAGTTGCTTGCAGGGGACCAATATCTTGCCTTCAAGATCATCCTTCCATATTCGAATATGTCTAGATCTATTCCAACTCCATCACCTACCCAATTAACGGGTATGCTATCATTCATGTTGGTATGTGTGCTCCATACTATTTTGGCATCTTCGGGGATATTTAAGGCTTGGAAAATTTGATTGTTTAAATTTTTATTATATCTGATGTCAATAAAGTCTCCGTCCTTATATCTATTACTATTATAACTTATGAGGGCTTCATTTAAATCCGTTTTTATTGGATTGTCAGAAGCTTCTGGTATAGTATTGGATGTGGATAAATCTTCCTCATTTGAACCTAAATTGTTGTTAGTTTCTATATCAGGTAAAGCGGAATTGTCTTGTCCTGGTAATATGGTTTCTACTTGTTTGTTGATAGTACTAGTTCCACCCTCGAAATTGGAATTGGGGCCACTGTCATTAACTACTTCCTCCTCCATTTTATTCTCAGCATCATCAGATTCCTCTCCAAATACATCCCTTAAAATATTATCTACTGTATCCCCTAAATCGGCCACCGCATCGTAGGCATCGATAACTACGTCAATGGCCACATCCACATCTAAAATATTCTTCATATCAGGATCGTACTTGGTAACCACCATGCCCTCTACCAATTGGTTATCGGTATTGATCAGCACATTAGTGAACTCTACCGCTACCTTTATACTGTTGAGGTAGGGAATGGTGACATAGCCCTTGCCCGAGAATCGGCCGTTCTCGCCATTCACTTCCGTAAGGGTAATAGGAAAATCGCCAGCTGTAAATTGCTCCCCGGTGGTAATATTGGACAGGGGCTCCTTGTTGGTCAGGCTAAAATTGGGCACAATACCACACTCATACACGCTGGCCTGATTATCCACTATAAAAGTGGTGAACTGCTTTACCATGCTCCAATCGCTATCGCTGACCGCACATTTTTTCTGTAATTGATACTCGTAAATGGTGCCTGCCTTTAGGTCCCAGAGAGTGAGCAGATTGGTGGTGGTCTTACTTGTGAACCAAGCGTTGGATTTCCCTTTTTTACGGTAGCGAACGGTATATTCCGGGATTTCGGTGGAAAGGTCCTCCCAATAAATAGTGGCGTTGGTACTGCCCTTTACTTCGTGACTTATGCCCATGGGAAGCACGCAGTTTCCTGCATACGAAAAAGAGAAGATCTCGCTATGGCCCTGGTTCTTAAAAAGCCCGATCTCCTCGGCTCCCTGTTTTGCATTGGCCCGTACCCGCCACGCATACCTTTTCCCGGATAACAACAAGGGGTCTGCCGGTCCGTAAATGTAGGTAGTCCCGGTGGTTGTGGTCTGGAAAACAGGGGGTGAGCTTAAAAATGCTGCCTGTGGGTCTATTACGTTGTCCCAGATTTCTACTAGGCTTAGTTTATATTCCACATTGGTGACATTAATACTCCTAGGGGTCCACTGAAATATAATATTCTGGGGATTGGTCTCGGTCACATTGCTCCCGTTCCCCGGTGCAACCAGGAAGGGCGGTTCGTTATGGAAGATAACACTTACGGCGCAACTTTTTTGTGAGAGCTGTTTACCGGTTGTAGCATCGAACACTTCAAAACAAAATTGATAGGCCCCTTCAGGAATAGCCCTCCCATAAACGTTGGGCGAAATGCCCGTAATATTCTCGAATTTAAAATAGGGCGCCAGATCTACATTGGTAAGCATTAATGGGCTCCCACCTTCCAGAAATAGGGGCCTTGCACCCATTACCATATCGTTGCTGCGGAAATTGATGCCATTTCCCTGAAAGTAGGTCCGCAGTCGCACTTCCCTAATGGCAATCTGAAAATCATTCAGAATAAGCTGCACCCGTAGGGGACTATTCACGGTACTGGCATCGGCATATTCTGTGAGATAGATCGGTGGCGGAGGAGTGGCTTGGGGAATTACCTGTACGGGAAAGGATTGGGCAAAAGACAAGAAACATGTGACAAAGAATAGTAGACTACAAAGTCGTTTCATTATAGTAAAACAATTCCAAAACGCACCGTTATTCCCTTCTCTGGTAGATTTAATAATAGGATAGGGGGCCGACTTCCCGACTAACAAAAATTTAGATAGATAGAAGGTTGCTACATTACCTTTATAAAAGAAATACAGTCCTCTAATAAAGGTGGCTAACAAAACGAAATAAAGAACGACTTCTTTCATATTATATCTATTTTGATTTATAATAAACCCGACTTAATTATTCTAAACCAGATTGCAGCCTAGGGTAAACCGTAACGAATTTAAATACTCACTTATAAACATTCATCTTATTTTAAAATTACCTTCCTTAACGAATTTCCAAATGGTGTTTCTAATACCACTGCGTACACTCCTGCTGGTAAGCCAGAAATATCAAATGGAATACTATAAGAAGCACTGCCCCTCTCTTTTTCAGTAGCCATAAGGGCATTATTGGCAAAGTTAAAGACCTTAATGCTGATGTTGCCCCTTTCAGAAAGTGTTATATCAGCTGTAAACTTTCCATTGGTAGGGTTGGGATAGATTATAAAATCTTCTAACTGCTTTCTAGGATCATTTTTGATATTTACAATGTCTTTGTTTTCATTGGCTACCACAAGGACTTTCTTAAATCGCTGTGCCGTGCAATCCCCAATTTGTATAATGATACCTACCTCATATTCCCCGGCTTCTTTGAAGATAAGTTCTGCCACATCGGAAGTTGTCTTTACAAGGGTTGCCCCATCGGGAATTATCCATTCTAATGATTCGGGAAAGGGAAAGCTTAGATCTATCACTACTAGGGATTCGCCTGCAAAAACTTGACTAGACATTGCAAACTCGGCGTTGATTTCCTCATCGTTTACCCCTACTAGAACGCTACCCGTTGCTCTACATCCATTCTGGGAAGTAATAGTAACGGTATACCTACCACTTTCCTTTATAGTTACCTTAGGAACAGTGCTTGTAAACCCAGTGTCGGAAGTCCATGAATAACTGACGGTGACATCTTCTACCCCAGCATCCAAGACCAATTCTTGTCCACCACATAATGTTCTAGTTTCTCCTAAGTCCACCTCTAAGGGTAACGGCTCCTCTAGCATATAGGTTCTGGTTAGCGGCGCCTCACCAAAACCGGTTATAGTAACCGAATAACTACCAGCTGTTAAGTTCTCAATAGCGTTGGTGGTTACTCCCGTATTCCAATTGTAGGTGAAGTTTCCATTACCTTGATTGACTAAAACCGAAAGGCTACCATTAGAATCACCTGAACAACTAGGTTGAACAATGGTTTCTTCCACAATATCCGGTTGAGTAACCTCATAATTTTCAATGATACTACAACCATTGGCATCGATTACGGAAACTCGATAAGTGCCAGAGGATAGGTTCGAAATTGATTCTTGATTGCCAAGATTTGCATTATCCGATAGACGGATCCAGTTGATATTATAGGGTGCTAATCCTCCTGCGATATTTACAGCAATACTACCGTCATTACCCATATAATCTGAAACGTTGGTTATGGAAGCATTTGTAACCTGAATGCTATTGGGAGCATTGTTGACTGTTATCGTAATTTCAGTTAAACATGCATTGGCATCCATAACCTCCAATGTGTATTCACCTGCTGCTACCTTGCTTAAGTTTCTGTCGATATCGCCATTGCTCCAGATATAGGAATAAGGGGCGGTACCTCCCGAGACCGAAACATGAATTGCTCCTGTAATCTCTCCACTACATAAAATATTAATTACCTCATCTACCTGAATCGTTAAAGCATCGGGTTGGGTGATGGTAAGTGGCGATGTATTTACGGTATTAGCACTGGCATCCGTGATCTGTAAAAAATAAGTTCCAGCGGTTAGTCCACCAATTATTCCAGTGTCCTCGGATTGTGCAATGGTATTGCCATTTACTATTTCAAACCACTTATAAGTATAAGGAGCTGTGCCATCTTGAACATGGGCAGTTATTTCAGCAAAATTATCGCCATTACATTCCAATAAAACGGTTTGGGTAATAGTAGCCACAAGCATTCCGGGGTCTACTGGGTCATCAACACTAAAATTGACAATTAAATTACAGTCGCCAGGGGCGGAAACGGTTACCTGATAGTCGCCTGCTACTAGACCGGCTACATCTTTGGAAACAGCACCATTAATCCCTTGGCCTGTCCATTGATACCTGTAGTCCGATGCATCATCAATAAATGCTAATACAATAGCGCCATCGGCTCCCCCTACAGTGGTTGGGTGGGTAAGAGCAGTATTTGTTTGATCAAGAACTGGAGCCCCAGCCAGTGTTATTTCCACTATTTCACTAAACTCACAACCTCGGGCGTCGCGTATCGTAACGATATAGGCTCTAGGGGAGAGATTGGTGAATTCGGGGTCTGATTGATAGTTATTAAAGGCGTCGTTGATGTGGTATTCATAGCCTGAACCTGTGGAAAAAGGGGTTCCTCCTGATAGGTTCCCAATGGTAACGGTTCCCGAATTTGGATTTTTGCAATTAACCGCTGTGGTCGTGATAGTCGCGGTTATAGGGGATGCTTGTGTTACTATAACATCTTGATCGCTATCTACTTCATTCCCACTGTCATCTTCTATAATGTTTAGGGAGTATGTGCCTGGGGACAATCCCTCAAGCGATGCCGTGCCGTCTTGGTTTGTAACAGAAGCCACTACTGTTCCATTTGGAGAACCATCATTTAGAATCCAATTAAAAGTGAGTGCTCCAGTTCCCTGTGCAGTGGCCGTTAGGGTTCCGTTATCCAGTCCGCTACAAGTATCTCTACCTGTGAAACTTAAGATTGCTAAGGGACCTGGTTCCATAATTATAATACTAATGGTGTTATCACAACCATTGGCATCAGTCACGGTAGCGGTGTAATCACCTGCTCCCAATTCATTAATGAAGTTGGGGGTTGATAGATCGGAATCTGAATAGGAAATTCCATTTTTCTCCCAAGAAATATTGTATGGGTCGCTGGGAGCAGAAAATGGAGTTCCCCCACTAATGTCCAGCGATATTGATCCCTCATTACCACCGTTGGTGGGCACATCTGTTTTAGAAGTGTTTACCTCTAATGTTGGGGCCGCTTCCACAATGATATCTTCAAGAGTATCGGATTCGCATCCATCCTGATTACGTATAGTAACCCGATATCTTCCAGGAGTCAAGTCGGGGATGGTATTGTCTGTTAATGGAATCCAATCTGTTTCATTTGGGAAAAATTCCAGGGTGTACTGGTAAGATGCGCCTCCGGAAACGGTTAGGGTTATAGTTCCTTCATTAGAAGTATCGCATTGAGTGGCATTTGGAATGGCGTTGCTAATAGTGACTGTTGTGGGATTATAGATCTCAACCAAGGTAGTTGATGTATACACATCATTATTAAAATCTGCCTCGGAAATCCTACCATTTGATACCCTAAGCATATGTGTTCCAGGAGTAGAAATAGTAGTTGCAACAATGTCTGGCCCACTACCGGTTTGGGAAGGAGAGGCTACTCCGTTAATAGTCCATTGGTAACGATAATTATCATTGAAATCGGATATTGGAACGCTTATGGAAGCATAACTTCCTTCGCAGCCCATTTGAGTTGCCACGGGAGTTCCTAATGCGGGGACGGAGTCTGTTCCGACTACTAAATCTGGTGATTCCTGAGAGCATTCGTTTTCATCAGTAACTATAATACGGTAGGTCCCCGCGGACAAATTACTATAGGAAACTCTATACCTTTGGGGAATAATAACTTGATTTGAGCGAGAACTTATTGAGTCATATGCACTTGTATTGGTATTAAATCGGGTTAGAATATAGGTGTATATTGGAGTACCACCATAAAATTCTACCCGCACGCTCCCATCCGATGCCTCTGCAGTTGATGCGTTACCCGCGATGAGATTGGAAAAAATGACAGGTGGTACGATTGCCTCAACGGCAAATTGATATTCCTCTCCCTCACAACTATTCTCATCGACATTATATACTCCCCTTACCTGTACTGAATTTGAATTAGCAGTGGCTTCAATTTCCAGCACATTGTTTGGTGCATCTACAGATTTCCAGCTTGTGCCGTAATCCTGACTAAATTGGTATGAATAGCTACCCCCAGGATGAAGATTATCACCTCCCGTTGCAGTATTATTTAAGTTGAAGATGGCGGGGTTGCCGCAAGAGGTATCGGTAAAAAAGTTAGGGGCAGAAGTATCCAAAGTTATTTGGGTGGGTTGGTATATAATAAATGGACTTGAAATTACTCCACCTTTTACCTTTGCTTCACCATTTATATATTTCACCTCCTGATACACTACAAAATATTCTTGCTGATTAGCTTCATCTGGCGGGGCATTAGCGTTCGTGTTAATGCCTTCAAGTCCACTATAGGTGCCGGAGTAAGAGCCATCAACATCATTAGGCGTCAGATAACCTGCCTCATTAGGGTTAAATCGTATTTCAGCATAAGCTTGAGCAGGCATTATGCTATCCATTGGATTAATAACCAAATCATCTGGGTCCCCTTGAAAAATAAAATATCGCATTTCCCATCCGTCCTTTTGATCTACATTAGTTTCAAAGGTTAGCGTTACACTGCCGTCATTGGCATTATAACATGTTGCGTCCGTGGTTGTAATCGGTTCATTATCTATAAGTTCTGGGGAGCAGTTACTCCAAACATATGTTGCAACATCCGTATAATAATCATTTAGGCTATTGTGGAGTCTAAAAGTTATAACCTTATCTATTAAATTAAGTTGATCATTTGGATCAGGGTACAAGTCTTCCAAACTGATATTTTGACTTTGAAAATTACCTAATAAAACTTGTTCATCATATCCAGCTGCAGAATAGAGCCAAGTATAAGCTTCTTCGGGATGGCCTAAACTTGCCTGAAGCCTAATTTTTTCTACATAACATTTAGCATCTTGGGGTACGATTAAAGTTATTTTTTCCAAAATCAAAATACTACCACTCAATGAAAATCCTTGTCCATAAATGTTAAAATTTGATTTGCCATTTAGGCCTAAGAATACTGATCCGTTGTCTAAGCCAATAAAAGTATCGAAGTCTAAGCGGGCGTCCCAATTGAGACTGGTGCTTGTTGTTATGCCAGATAATATGTCACCAAAAGTAAAAGAAGTAGGAGGAAGATTAGGTGATTGAAAATATTCATTAATGTTGATTACAGCTCCTACTCCAATTTGAGCAAATCCATTATAAGGACTCGTGCCACCAACATAACGGTACTCTACATAGACATCATTTTCTTGACTAAACGCGATGTTTGAAAGAATAAATAGAATTAAAAACACACACTTTTTCATAACCCTAATATTTTAAATTTATCTCTTTAATTAAAGAAGTCAGACCCCCTTTTAGAACCAGTTGTAGTCCGTAGGTATAGTCCGTATTTATCTCTAGATCAGTATCGTTAAATCCCTTGGAGTCGCCGTTCAAAGTTTTGTATAGTTTTAATTGGTGTTCGTTTATACCCCGATACAGACGGAATTCTATAACATTACTAGCTTTTACCTTCCAAGAAAGGTTTATAAACCGCAATTCCCGGTTTACGTTGCCTTGGAATTTTATATCATCTTCATGTATTGTTTTTCCATTCCAAACGACGCTGACAGGTTTTGCAGGTAAACTTTCCAAGCCCACTGAGTCTTTGGCTATTACCGTGTAATTATATAAACCAGAATCGTGAACTGTTGTATCATAAAAAAGGGTGTCATTTACCGTGAAAGATTCGACTATTTTTTCCCATTCCTTTTCCTCTTCACTTCCGTATTTTCGATATACTATATGAGATGCCACATCCACACTACTACTAGGTATCCAAGAGAGTATTATTCCTTCTGCGGTTACTTCATAGTTATTTAGCAAGGGGGATGCTGGCGGAACCATATCCGGTTTATCCACCGTTAAGATTTCCGAAAATCCAGAACGATTGTACCGTAAATCCTCTGCAGCTATTTTATAATAGACTTTACGGTTCAGGTTTTTAAGGGGGACGGTGTCTGTAAAAGTTTCTCCTCGTAACGTTGTATTCGTCAGTTCGCTGAATTCCACATTGGGATTATTGCTCTTAAAAATGCGATACCCCCCTAAATCCATTTCAATGTTTTTTGTCCATCTTATTTTTACAATACCTGTAGAATCCATAATCCCCTGTAAACCGATAGGTGGTATGGGGGGAGTGGAATCGATGGGTTGTACCATGGTCGCATAGGATTCGCTTTCCAATCCATTTCTTCCGAGGGCAACAACGGTGAAATAGTTAATCCGTTGTAGGTTTGTAACGTTCGTTTTCCTTTCTGTAGCAGGAAGACCAGTTTCTACAGTTTCAAACGGCCCTTTTTCATTATTGGCGCGGCGCACTTCAAAACCAGTAATAAGGTCGTTGCCTTCTTCGTCAAATTCCCAATACAGAATGGCAGTGTTTTCAGTAGGTATTTCCTTCCTATAGATACGTGGGACAAAGCCTAGATTTTTCGTTGCCTTGCCCATCAATGGTTCTGTGGCTGGTCCGGTTTCACCAAAAGCTGTTTTGCCTCTTACACGATAGTAGAAGTCGGTATTGTTGGGAATAGAATCGGTATAATGGAGAGAAACCTCCTCCATACCTGTGGATTCTTGCGCATTGAATAATGGCACTCCATTCAGGCGACTAAATGTTTTGTTGTCATCGGATCTCTCAATGATATAATTGGTATAGAGATGTTGTAATAAATTGAAATTCCAGTTGAGCATAACATTTTCATCGCCAAAAACAGCAGATAATCCAATGGGTTTTGGAAGTTTCTCATATATATCGGGACTAGCAAAAACACTCCCCTCTTCAATATCAAGAGTATTTTCTAACGGTATGGCTACCGTAATTTTGTACACATATTTCTCCCCAGATGCTACATTGTTATCTTCAAAAGCCCAGCCTGCTAATTTTGCTGCTTCAAAATTCTGTTCTGCAGCGAGTAGTGCAAAGGTAAATCGCTGCTCTAATTCATCGTTTACGGCGTATATTTTACCCATGGCATTGCTTGGAGATTCAGTTATAAAACTATCTCCATATAAGGCCTGCGCCAGTACTGCAGCGTTTTGGTCCGAGACTGCGAGAGTCTCCCACTCTTCCAAAGGCCTAGGTTTTAATGGATTACTTGCCAATTGCTGTCGCTCTATGGGAACCACTGCCTCCCCATTACGAGAGATGGTACTTTTCTCGATTAAGAACCCATATTCGTTTGCTTTTTTCCATGCTAAAGGTTGATCAACCGCCCAACGCAGAAGGACTTTATTGGGTAACGAACGTGCAATTATCTGAACAGCAGGATTCTCTTGGGCGTTTGCCAAGGAAATCATCAACAATAAAAACGGTAGTACATGTTTCAATATAACAGTGTTTTATTTTTTTAATTTGTTTCCACGACCTGCACTAATTTGGCTTATTATTGAGGTTACAATAGTGATGGTGGCCTTTTAATCATTTTTATATTTAATCTCATAACCTTTTTGATATAGATCTCCAGGGGTACGATAAATTAATTGAGCTTTATAAATCCCTAATGGCAAGGGAGGAAATGCGTTTTCAGTTAGGTATTTAAATGCCTCGTATTTTTCCATATCCCCATTCGTTTTGTTGTATACATTAATAATACTATTCCTTAGATGAACTAAATCCGATTTATAGATAAAGGGAAGGTTGTACACAAAGGGAATCCTATTCTTCACCCAAGCTGAATTGGGATTACCCTCTAGATTGGCTAAGTATTCATTCCCCACATAAAAGGAACGTATCGGAGGTACGCCCAAAAGTTCCTCATCCCTATTTACCCTAATGTTGCCATCCAACGGATAATTTTTATAGAGTAACGGGTGTATTTGTTTTTCAAAGTATGAGTCGGTCAATACCGCTTGTGCGTATACTAAGGGAATTGAATTGGTATACTTACCTCCAACTACTTCTAGTTTTTCTAAATACTCATAATTCGCAACCTCAATGGACATAGAATGCACATCAGCATAAATATAGTTGAGTAAATTATCGGTTACTTTCAAGTCTTTCACCTTATTTTTAAATGATTTGTGCTTACTGGTCTTAAAATTATAGTCCAAAATTGATTTAGGAGCACCGTTGGAAAGGGTTACTTTATTAGCCTTTTTACTTGCAACAAGTGCACTACCAGCAGTAATTACAGTTTCTTTCCCCTGAGTTTTTGAACCTACATCGAACCAATTGGTATCTCCCGCATCCACCTCGGCAAATAACTCTTCTTTCACAATTTTAATTTCCTGATTTATTTCAGTCCCAGGAGGGAATGCAACAAGATTTAAGGTATAAGAAGCATTTAACATCATGTCCGGTACGTCATAAAAGACGGTCGATTTGGACCGATCGTAGGAAATTTTGGTCCGGATGGCTTGCCCTGAATTATTGTCGGCAAATTCGGCTCGCATTTCGTAGCCCGACTCAAAAAGATAATTTTGAGCACTTTTTAATTTTACATACCCTATTTTGTATTCTTCCGGATAAAAACTTTGCTGATCTGGTACGGGATACATATATAAAATATTTTCCATAGGAATATAATCTGGAGCTTTATCAGTTTTAAAGATTACCTCCTTTTTCTCCAGTACAGGTTTTCCATTATCTACTAGGGTTTGGAACGTACCGCCAATTTTTTCATCAAAACTGACTTCCACTACCAGTTTAACTTCCTTTTGGGAAGGAAGGGTCTCAGCAGACATAAAGGTTACCGCATCATTTTTATCGTTCCATTCCAAAGTACCTTCCAGAGATTTTCCTTCCGAGGTAACATGAAATTTTTGTAACTGGAGCTTAAAAGTTCTTTTGCCTTTATCCAACTCCACGTCAAAACTTTGGCCGGCAGGATAGTTGAAAACTGCTTGTGGAGCCGTAAATACGGAAACATCATCACTATTATCAGTAGGTGACACATCAGCAATCATAGGTACACCTATTTCATTATTAGTGTTCTCTAATTGACATTCTTCGCCCATTTCTACTTTTAGACGCATTCGTCCCGAAACCAAACCGCCTAAAATATTATAATACATTCCTACATAACCTTGAATATATACTGGATTTGGAAATTGTCCGCGGAGCATAGCCGCTACCCCTGCTTCGGCTACCTGAAATTTTCCCTTTATAAATAGTAGGTTGACCTCGACTCCAAATTCCCCGTACAGATACGCATAAATCTGACCCATGGAATACCAGCCGTTATTACCTATTGGTCCAGGGCGGCCTAAGCATTTAGCGTCAGGGTAGTAGGCGTGCATAACATCAAAACCAGCACCAGCTTCCAGCGATGCATAAAATATTGCGAAATTATAATTTTGCCGATAAATGAAATTAAGACCGAATGCAAAGCCTTTGGCAGCTTCTAATTGATTCTCTTGACGATTATCGTTTAGCATATCACTACCCAAAATTTTTACCACTTGCGGGTGTGGATCTAATTGAGAGGGCAGTTTGGTACCTGTCATAAAATATCCGCCAACTTCCAACTCGAACGCATCCATGGAAAAAACTAAGGAAATTCGCTTTTGCGGAGTACCAATATAAATATACCAATCTTCTGGCCCTGTGTGCATCTTAGCATAACCTGCAAGATTGTTGGGACCACCCCCTCGGATGCCCTCAAGATCTAAGTAAAGCTCAAACTCTCCATCAAACGTTTGGTTCACAAAGTCCTTCTCAATGCCTACATAAACTCCAATACTTCCTTGCTTTGCAACATCGGATTTAGGAATGGATTTTTGGGCTGCCTCCAAATAGTTGCCGTCATCCAAAAATTTTTTTATTTGTTTTTCATTTTTTTCGATGGCTTTTTCAACATTTTTTAGCGTATTCTCTAAAAAACCCATATTATCTTTTGAATTGCTTGCAAAACTATTTTTGTCGCCTCCCATGAAAGTCCCTTCTCCGGTAAATCCTATTCTATTGAGACCGCCATGGGTATTGAATTCCATATCGAGATAAACCCTTCCGCTAAATGCACCTTTGTTTTGAGCACTAATACCTATACCGGCTCTTACACCTAAACCCGTGTTGCTATCTGGTTTGTAAACAGCAGATGATGGTGAAAATCCATCACTATTACCACTTACTTTTCTCATCTTATGGGATACGCCTCCCACAAAAGAATTTATAAGTAATTTACCACTACTCTTATCTTCATTTTTATCTGACCAGACATCTACAAACCAATACCTAAAATCCTTATTACCAAACATCGCTTTTCCTGATGCAGAATAATCTATGGCGGTTAGCGTAAGGGTGAGCTCTCCTGAAAATCCGTCACCATAGGTGGGGTCGTCTTCCATTACAGCCAATCCTCCCTTTAATTTAATGTTGCCTTTTTCATAATTTATTTCGAGTCCGTCAATTTTGACCTGTTCGAATTTCCATTTCTGGACTTTCGCATCATCTTCCAATTTTCCCATTACCACCATGCTGGTTGTGGCATGGGAGCCTTCCCCGTCCAAATTGACTTTAAGGTCAAAGGAGAGTCCAACTTGGTTACTCGGGGTTACTAATTCCAATTTCTCTACGGAAGCAGGAAAGTTCATCAACTTCATTTCTCCCTCAAATCCAAAACTTTTGGCACTAATACCCTTTTTTCCTGGTTCCGTTTCCAACTTCAGGCCTTCGAAAGTAATCCCAGGAAAACTAAAACCTTTCGCATTATTCTCTGTAAATTCGGGCTTGGCTGATTCCTCTTCTCCTTCTTTTTGATTTATTTTTCCAAACATGGATAGTTGGCCCGCCAAGTTTGCGGAGGGATATACGGTGCCATCTTTCACATCGATTGCTACACTCGAGTTACGTTCCAGATGCATTTCTCCTAGAAAAACAGGCGTCTTATACTTACTCTGAAGTCCCACCTGAAGACCATAACCATCATGCTGTATGTAGCCTTTGTAATCCATAGGTTTCTCTAAAATAGGGACAGCGATATCTCCTCCTATGGTCCCTCCAGTCAATGCATTCCTAGAGAGGGATAGACTTACATCGGCAATGGTAAAGGCCCATTGGCCAGCCGATCCTTCGCCTACCTTCAATACATCTTCGGCAAAGAAGCTACCAGATACGCCATGACTGTCCAAGATGAGGTGTTGGGCACCAAACTGTACCCGCTTGTTGGATGATTCCGTATTTTCTATGCCCTTGGGCAACATTACGCTAATCTCTTTAGCATAGAATCCTCGCCATAGGTTGCGTTGGCCCCTAGTAAGCACCTCACTATAATCTTTTGGGAATTTTATTCCATCTGCATTACGACTATCGCTTAGGTCTAAAACCGTACGTTTTAGATTGAAACCCCATCCCTTTAATCCCCTTATTTCAAATTGGGGCAGGGAAACTTCAACCAGTAAATCATTCCATCCATTACCTTTTACACTAAAATTTGCCCCCACATAGCACTCATTTTTTACTACATCGGAATCTCTGAAATATTTGTCCTCAGATTTATCACCACATTTATAATTACCACCACTTGTTATCGGTAGCAGAATATTACGGGAAATCCGTAAGTCGGCCTCCAAACCAATTGATTTCAATCCAGAACAGTCGAATTCTATATAAGATTGATCGCCAAAGGCTCCTGTTTTCAAATTAACGCCCCCTTTAAGGGTGAGTAACCAACTATCCCCGTTTAAGGTAATAGCCTGGTCTCCTAATAATACCAATTTCATATCTCCCAACAGGGCACCGTCATGTGAGAGTTTTATGCCTTCCGCTCCAAAATATAGCTCCCTACTTGGCTCCCCCTTGGGTCCTTTTACAGGTATAATCATTTTGGCCCATGCATTGAATTCGGCATATTGAGGAGTAAACACCACCTTGGTAATGGACAGTTCAATGGTATTTCCTGAAGTGGAGTCCTTTTTACTTAGTCCTACTGGTAATTCCAACAATTCCTTTCCAGTGATGACATCTACGAAATTTCCGAGTTCCTTTACCGCATCAATTGCGCGTTTTGCTTGTGCCACCAGCGTATCCACTTTTGGGTTCTTAGAAAAATTGGCAGCAATAAACTCTTGGGTGAATTCTGGTTTCAAATTGAAGAAAGAGACATTGAAGTCTTGATTTTTAACTAGATTTTCATCTAGTAAAGGAAAGGTTCTTGTTTCCCACTTCTCCATTAGTGCAGGTTCTTTGCCTTTAAGGACGATGTTGTTACTAGAGAATGTCGAGAGTGGTTTCGTTTTTTGGAAAATCACACTATTTCCCTTCCTAATAGCTGCAATTTGTTGTAAACGCGATAAATGACCTATCTCAACAGTGGAATCTAAACTCTTTCCTAATAGGAAGGAGTTTCTTTTTTTAATTTTGATGCTGTCTTTATCCTTTGAAATTAGCCTTGAAACTATTACCACATTATGATATAAGCTTTTTTCATTTTTGGGATTGCTCGCTGAGTATATTTCATTGGTCTCACCCAATGCTAGGGCATTCATACTGTAAAGGCATGCCCACAGCAAGGAGATAGTCTGTACGGTCTTTTTTTTCATAATTCGAAATTATGACAGGTTGGTTTTTTACTTATACGCTTGGTTGTCGAGATTAGGGTTGCCTAATCTCAATTCTCTACGAATTATATGGCAGCTACTCTAGCAAAATAATCATGCCATCGGGTCCATCACTTAGTGTATTTACTATTCGTGATAAAACTAGTTCGCTTCATAGGGTTACTCCTTCATTTATTTTTCAATCCGGGCAAGAGTACGGGGGTATTGCCCAGTGATTCAAATGCTTTAGCTGGGGGCTTTATTACACATCTGGAACAAAGATTCTATTACATGCAGGACATTGTTTTTGTAGGAGAAGGTCATGCCAAAATTTTTGTTGTAATAGCGAAATGATTGGGGGATGTAATACAGAGAGGGGGCCTTAAAATTTAGGTTTTCAGTAAAATAAGGAGGTAAGTGAAGATGGTTAGGGATACTATTAAATTGAACTCTAGTTGCGGTGATTCCGCCGAGATCGTGCAGTCGATATCCCATGCCCAAGTGGTCAAAATTAAAACATTGGGTGAAACCGAGCGTACACAGCATCATAAAAAGGATCTTAAATAATAAAAAAAGTTAAAATTTACATAATTACCTAATTTATTCGACGAAATACTATTAATAATTGTAGTATTTAAATTATCTTTTATAAGATTATTCTTCTTAATGTGAAATAGTATATCGATGATAGTTATTGGAATACGTTAGTAATAACGCGTCTTAAAAGGAAATGACTTACTACAGAGACAACCCACTGTAGCACTATTAGTTAAGTCTTATTTTAATCTCTTTTTTATAATAGAACCCCCTCATTTTTTTGGTTATTCCACTAGCTTGGGAGAGCTAGATTTATCTCAGCAGTAACTGTAATGATATGTGCTTTGTCTTGCACGCGTATGATATTGCCTTCTTTAAAATTTTTGTTCAGATTAACTTCTCGAATCGGTAATTTCCGCAAAGTCGGGAGACTTTGCGGAGCGGGGCTGGATCTATCTCAGCAGTAACTGTATGGAAATGTGCTTTGTCTTGCACGCGTATGATATTGCCTTCTTTAAAATTTTTGTTCAGATTAACTCGAATTGGTAATTTCCGCAAAGTCGGGAGACTTTGCGGAGCGGGGCTGGATTTATCTCAGCAGTAACTGTATTGAAATGTGCTTTGTCTTACACACGTATGATATTGCCTTCTTTAATATTTTTGTTTAGATTAACTTCTCGAATTGGTGATTTCCGCAAAGTCGGGAGACTTTGAGGAGCGGGATGATAGCGTTAATCTCTGCAGAAAACAATGGATATTTGGCAGAAATTCAGCATCCTTAACACACCAAATTTCTGTTTAATGATTGGCAACCGCCACCAATAATTTAATTACTTTTATCTCCCAGGCCAATATGCCTCACTATCCATGCAACAGTGCCTAAATTTAAGTTCGTAAAAATGAAGATCTTACTAATTTCAAACCATATTATGGGCTATATGGAAGTTCCCCGCCAAGAGTTGGAAAATATGGGGCATGATGTACATATTCTATATTACTGTAAGTGGCCCTTAAAATTTAAATACAAAAGTTTTGGGCAAAGATTAATTTCTTTTCTAAGAAAAATAAATGGCAACTCAATCAAAAAAAAACATAGGGAAGATACTATTAAAGAATTTACGAGTACCAAAGTTTACGACAAGATATTGGTTACCCATCCTCAAAACCTAAACTCAAAGACCCACAAATACCTAAAGAGTATTACGAAAGACTATATTGTTTACTTATTTGATGGATTAAAAAAAATGCCCATCCAGGAACATTACATCCACTTTTTCGACGAAGTTTTTAGTTATGAGCCTGCTGATTGCAAAAAGCACAATTTAAAATTTATTACCAATTTTATCCCTACGGAACGCTTTAGAAACTCGGATAGTAAGCGTAACTTATTTAATATCTCGTCTAAAGATGTCAGATACCCTAAATTGCGAAAACTAGCGGAATACTGTCATCATAATAACATTCCCACACGATTCATCCTCTTTTCAAAAAAACCTCTTAAAACCGCTCTATTTCAAGTCATCTCTTGCAAAATAAATATTCAACAAATAGACCAACACTTAAAGCATGTGACCACATTTGTAGATATACAACGCCCGGAACAAAATGGATTGAGCTTTAGAGTATTTGAGGCAATGGGCAATGAAAAGAAATTGATTACCAATAATAGCCATATAAAACAATATCCTTTCTACAACCCAACCAACATTCACGTTATAGATTTTAATAATCTCCATATCCCGGAAGAATTCCTTGCTACCCCATATCAAAAAACCGAATGGAACCTTTATCAAAAATACACTGCAAAAAATTGGGTGCAGGATATCTTAAGCTTAAATTAAAAACAACAGGTATCGTACATCCATAAAAATAAAAAAGCCATACAAATTGTATGGCTTTTCACTAATTATGTATAGGGATCTCGTATTAATCTGCTAATATTATCACCCTGTTTTTCTTCATTTCTACCGTACCACTGGTAATATGTAACACCGTATCACCATTGGCAGCTTTTGAGAATTTACCTTCATAGGCTTCCTCAACAACCACATTTCCCTTTATCTTCACATTACCTTCCTCCAATAGGGATACTATAGGCGCGTGGTCATTCAACATTTGAAATTCACCATTTACACCAGGCACAGTTACCGAAGTAACCTCTCCTGTAAATAACGTAGCCTCTGGGGACACAATTTCTAGATACATATTTTTATAGTATTAAGTATTAAGTAGTAAGTAGTAAGCTGTTAAATGCCAACCTTCACTATCTACCATCTACTAGATTATACCTCAGCAAGCATTTTTTCTCCTGCTTCTATAGCTTCTTCAATGGTTCCTTTAAGGTTAAAGGCAGATTCTGGAAGGTGATCTAATTTACCATCCATAATCATATTAAATCCTTTAATGGTCTCCTTAATATCTACCAAAACTCCTGGAATCCCAGTAAATTGTTCCGCAACATGGAAAGGCTGAGAAAGGAAACGCTGTACACGTCTTGCTCTACCTACTGCCAATTTATCTTCTTCAGACAGTTCTTCCATCCCTAAGATGGCAATTATATCTTGTAGTTCCTTATATCGTTGTAATAATTCTTTTACGTTTTGGGCACAAGCGTAATGGTCTTTACCTAAAATTTCTGCTGTTAAGATCCTAGAAGTAGAATCCAATGGATCTACTGCTGGGTAAATACCCAACTCAGCAATCTTACGAGACAATACTGTAGTAGCATCCAAGTGGGCAAATGTTGTTGCCGGTGCCGGATCCGTTAAATCATCCGCAGGTACGTAAACCGCCTGTACAGAAGTAATAGATCCTCTTTTTGTTGATGTAATACGCTCCTGCATGGCTCCCATCTCTGTTGCCAAAGTTGGTTGGTACCCTACTGCAGAAGGCATACGACCCAAAAGTGCCGATACCTCTGATCCTGCCTGCGTAAAACGGAAGATGTTATCCACGAAGAATAAAACGTCCTTCCCTTGTGCTTCACCCGCTCCATCACGGAAATATTCTGCAATGGTCAATCCTGAAAGGGCCACACGCGCACGAGCTCCAGGAGGTTCGTTCATCTGTCCAAAAACAAAAGTTGCTTTGGACTCTTTCATTACTTCTTTATCTACTTTGGATAGATCCCATCCGCCTTCTTCCATAGAATGCAAGAAATCGTCTCCATATTTTATAATTCCTGATTCCAACATCTCACGTAGCAAATCGTTCCCTTCACGGGTACGCTCCCCAACTCCTGCAAATACAGATAAACCACCGTGTCCTTTTGCAATGTTGTTGATTAACTCCTGAATCAATACTGTTTTACCTACACCAGCTCCTCCAAAAAGACCAATTTTACCTCCTTTTGCATAAGGCTCAATTAAGTCGATTACCTTAATCCCGGTAAACAATACTTCGGTAGAAGTGGACAGATCTTCAAATTTAGGGGCATCCCTATGGATAGGAAGACCATCCTTACCAGCTTTCGGCAAATTGCCAAGGCCATCAATAGCATCACCAATTACGTTGAAAAGACGACCGTATACGTCATCACCGATAGGCATTTGAATAGCGCTACCTGTTGCTTTTACCTCAACACCTCTGCTTAAACCATCCGTGGAGTCCATGGAAATTGTCCGCACGGTACTTTCCCCAACATGGGATTGAACTTCCAATACTAATAGTGATCCATCTTCATTTTGGATTTCCAAAGAATCGTATATTTTTGGAAGGTCTGCTCCAGATTGAAATTCTACATCCACAACCGGGCCGATGATTTGGGAAACTTTACCTGTAACTTTAGACATTACTTAAGTGTTTAATGTTGAGAAATATTAATTCGAAAAACTACGGGACCAAATTAAACTACCATTACATTTTTCGCGCTGCAAAGATATATTTTTTTAATTAAACAAAGAAAGGGGAATAGGATGTTTTTTGGATATAAAAAAACACCTCCATTTAGAAGGTGTTTTTGAATTGTTATTTATGTCTCATTTATTGAAATGTATGACTATAGTTTGTGGGATACGCTCCAACATCCGCCTTTACCCCGGCTTCTATAAAGTTAGATCCATACTTGGCATCCATGGCTTCTAGAAATTTATTGGCCAATGCTGCATAACCCCTAGAGGTTAAATGAATCCCATCTAATCCCATTAAACCACCTTGCACCAATGCAGTGGTGAATATAAAATTTCCATCAGATACTCCTTGGGTTGCTGCTTTTTGCAGTATGCCCTTAAAATCCACTAGAGCCAGACCCTTAGCATCGGCCACAGACTGGATGGTGGCGTTATAAGCATCGGTCGCCGCTTTTATTTCGTCTTGTTCGCTAGGAAGAACTACCCATTTATCTGCCAATGGAAAGGTAATTCCTTCTATAGAAAATTGTCCCGCCAATTGCTGCGACAACCCCATACTCATCAAAGCAGCCACAGAACCCGTATTCACAGTTCCTATTATAGAACTACTAGGCAACACCAAAAGATCTCCTGAGGTAGCCTGCCTTGTTTGCCCATAGGCTGTGCCTAATAGGTTAGCAACTAGCGGAGCAGCCTGCGCAGGAAGTCCAAATTGGGCAATAAAAGCGGGGAATGTTGGGCTGTTATTTAAAGCTCCCTCGATTTGTAAAGATATATCCGCTAATGTCTCGTCCCTAATAACAACCGCACTAGCAGCTGTCTCAGAAAATACAACCTTACGATTCGGCTGTTGTACCGCTTCATAGATTTGGTTTAATGCCCCAAAAATGGAATTTAACAGCGGTATCTGCGGACCAAAGTCGGGATTAGTTGGATTTAAAGGTTTATGTGGAACTGTTGTAAAATGTGGTAAAGAAGTAATATAAGGTACGTTGGTTACAACTCCCTTGGCACCATTGGCGGTTAGCCCATCTACCAATGCAGTAAAGGAGCCTCCGAAAACCGCTGGGGGAGTAATAGGGTTATAATTATCCGCACTGATATCGCTCTCTCCACCAGAAACAGCATATCCCAATACATCATTCCCACCAACATCTGAAAGTGTAAAGAAAGTTGGGTTCTGAGCCATGGCCAATTCCAATACCGAGGCGTTTGGCGTAGTGCCCGTCATTCTCACAAAATATGGGTTAGCTGCGGCCGGAAAATTAGCAAGGTTACCATATCCAGGCGCTAATAAATGGAAGCTCTTTGCTCCAGGCACCCCAAGGTTATTAAAAGGACCTGTTGGGTTGTTCATGGCTATATCCGTACTAACGGTAATGGGCCCTATCAAGGATTCTATTGGCACAGGCGTCTTTCCTCCAAAAACAAGCCTTGGCCCAAAAATTCTATTGCCTCCTACAGCCAAGCCACCATAATTATCGTTCATCAATGGCTGGGTAAACGCTCCGCCACCCCCTTGGGCAAATTGTTGCGAAAGAATGTTTGGAAAAGATTTTTCCTGTGCTGCCTTAAATAGTGCATTATCGCTATAACCCGCTGTAAAACTAGCCCCTACGGCCACATAAGTAGTTAAATCGAGCTCCCCGGTAGTAAGTTCTGGTACAGGCACAATAACCACATCATTGCTGTCGTCATCGCTACATGCTGTAAATCCGATAAGGATAGCGGACAGTAGTACGTATTTTATATTTTTCATTGTAGGTTTCATATTTGTTAGTTATTTATTGTCCAAGACACATAATACATAGATCCTATATGGCCCGTACCAATTGCAGTGGTATATTCCTCACCCAAAGCATTTGCCGCACCTACTTTAAAGGTCGACTTTATACTTGGAACACTATAGTTGATCTGTGCATCCAAGGTATGGAAAGAGGGAACTTGACCATCACCAAATGTCGCTTGCCAGTAATAGGTATCACTCCATCTCCAAGCCACATTAAATCCAAAGTTTTTGAAAAGTTCTGGATTCCCGAAGGAAGCTTTTACTTTATGCTCGGGTGTATTAAAATTGGTCCTGAAATCTGGGAAAGCAGCTTGGTCAAAATCTTGTTGGGTAAAAGTATAACTACCGCCTAGATCAAAATTCCCCAAGACCTTTGTTGAAATTCCAATAGATCCTCCATAGGAATTAACATCCGCTTCTGAATTAGTATAGGTCTGATACACCTTATAATCTCCATTGGCAATGGCTGCAACAGACAATCCATTGTCGCCAACTTCTCCGTAGAACGGGGCAATGACATTTTCACCGGAGATAAAATCTTTATAAGTACTGTAATAAACACTCATATCTATTACGGTGTTTTTTAGCTTACCTCTATACCCTACCTCAGCAGAACTCACTTTTTCTGGCGCTACCAAATCCGAGTTCCCTATTTCTAGGACTGCGGGATTTTCGGTAGCGGCAAACTTCTGAACGGAGGTTGCTAAATAAGAGTTGTTATAGGCAGCGCCACCAGTTTGAGTAACCGTTGCTGGCTGGCCCATTAATTGACCAGAGGCACTCACGTCATACGATCTAGAATACCTGTCCAAGTTTGCAGGAGCCGACCCTACCAAGATAGCCCTACCGGCATCCAAGCCTATAAAAAGATCTTGGGTAGTTGGATTCCTAAACCCGGTTTGCACCGAAGCCCTAATATTGTGATTTCGATTTACTGTAAAACCTGCAGAAATACGCGGGGACAAAAATCCATCAAAGAATTCGGATTTGTCATAACGCGCAGAGCCTGTCAATTTCAAATTCACATTATCGCTTAAGTCGATCTGCTTTTGCAACTGAGTATAAATTCCAAACTCAGAATATTTAATACTACCATCATAATCCGTATAGATGGTTCCAAAAGAATTTAAGTCATACGTTCTATAAGATCCCCCTACTTGGATATCTATAGCATCCCAAAGGTGGGAAAAGTTGTAATTGGCATCGGCATGGTAATATTTGGAAGCATCCTTAAACTGTGATCCCTTGGAAAAATCAGGATCTTGGATAACTCTATCAAAAGCGGATTTAAATTCTGGCGTCCCTGGAACCAATCTCCCAGTTTCTGCCTTTGCCCGTGCCGCGGCATGCGCCTGCTCATCTGTAGCACCGCCCAGTGTAGCTCCGGCATAGGTAGTTATATATTCACTGAACCATTGTTGGTCCGGTTTCCATACTCGGTTGATATTGATCCCGGTAAAGACCATATCATAAGAATCCCCTGCCTTATCAGCCACCACATAGCCTCTGACAAAGAAATTGTCGTTCTTTACCTCTAGCTTATGCTGCTGTTGTGTAAAATTATCAATATTGTATCTGTTGGTTCCTTGATATATAGTGGTTCCCGTTCCTACTTTACCTACATAGGCGATTTCAAAATCGTCTCCCCAAGGTCGGTAATAAAGACCCCAGTCTGCCTTTACACTTTCGGCATTATAATCGGTTAGGTCTCGCTCTTCATAACCGGTCCTGCTTACTACAACGTCTGGAATTATCCCCAGACCTCCAGAAGCTGCACGTATATTGGTTGAAACCTCATCCCCATACACATTATAACCATCGTAATCTATGCTCGCCCTAGTAGCGCCGGTTCCAGGTTTTGCAGAATAATCATTTGCTGCCCAATCTGTACCTTTTAGAGAAGAAAAATTGACCTTCCCTGCAAATTTATCACTGAATTTAAGTGCTGCACGGATACCAAAATCGGTATACGCATTATCACCTGAAGCATCCTGTGAAGTAATTCCCCTTTTGGCATAAGCACTAATCCCAGAGTAGTCGAACGGACTTTTACTTCTCATAAAGAGAATTCCATTAAAGGCATTCGCCCCATATAGGGCAGAAGCAGCTCCAGGAAGCAACTCCACACTCTGTACATCGTTCTCATTCATCCCCACAAGGTTTCCAATAGGGAAGTTAAGCGCTGGAGTAGAATTGTCCATCCCGTCTACCAATTGCATAAAACGGGTATTCGCAAAACTGGCAAAACCCCTGGTGTTAATCGACTTAAAAGTAAGACTGTTGGTATTTACGTCTACTCCCTTTAAATTCTCCAGTCCGTCATAAAAATCGGCCGAAGCAGTGTTTTTTATTTCTTTTAGTCCAAACCGCTCTACTGTTACGGGGGATTCAAAAATACGTTCTGGAGTTCTAGAGGCAGAAATCACCACTTCATCCAAACGTGTCTGTTCTTCATTTAAAACAATGTTAAGGGTCTGCTCACTTTGCGTTATACTTACCGTAGTAGGCACAAATCCAATACTGGTTACATTAAGTTTAAATGGGGGTATTTCACTGGTGTTCAAAGAAAATTTACCATCAAAATCGGTCACCGTACCAATTGCTTTTCCCACAATTACTACGTTGGCTCCGGGTACGGGAGCATTGTTCTGGTCCACCACAATCCCATTTATGGCTGTTTGGGAATGAGCGAGCAATCCAAACATAAAAAAGAATAATAGAAGGGTCGTTCTCATAAAGATTTGAGTTAAGTTAGCATTAGTATACATCAAAATGTATTTAGCCAATATACATATATTTTTATTTCAACTCGAATAAATTCAATTAAATTATGCATGCATAGTATTTATTTGTCAAAATTTCTATGATTTTGATCACTTATCCCCAAAAATATGCCCTCAAAAAAATAACATCCCTAAAATATAGCTTTTTAGACTACACTTTAGGGATGTTATACACACTCTATTATTTAATCGCTATTCCACTGTGACAGATTTTGCCAAATTACGTGGCTGATCCACATTACACCCTCGCATAACCGCTATATGATACGAAAGTAATTGCAAAGGAATTGTAGTCAATAAAGGTGTGAGATTTTCCAAAGTTTCTGGAACTTCAATAACATGGTCCGCCAATTCCCTAACCTGAACATCTCCTTCAGTTACAACAGCAATGATCTTACCTTTCCTAGATTTTATTTCTTGGATATTACTGACGATTTTTTCATAATGCCCCTTACTGGTAGCAATCACCACCACTGGCATGTGCTCATCTATCAATGCAATGGGACCGTGCTTCATCTCGGCAGCCGGATACCCCTCTGCATGAATGTAACTGATCTCCTTAAGCTTTAATGCCCCTTCTAATGCTACTGGAAAGTTATAGCCTCTACCCAAATACAAACAATTGGGGGAGTCTTTGTACACCTTCGCAATAATCTCTACTAAGGGATTGGTGAGCAGGGCCCTCTCTACCTTAGCAGGAATCTGCTCCAATTCTGTTAAATACTCATGAAAACGTGTACTATTGAAAACTCCTTTGGCCTTGGCCAATTTTAAGGCCAACAATGTAAGGACAGTTATCTGGGTAGTAAAGGCTTTTGTAGAGGCCACCCCAATTTCTGGACCAGCATGGGTATAGGCCCCGGCATCAGTTTCCCTAGCAATGGAAGATCCCACTACATTACACACCCCAAATACAAATGCCCCTTTTTCCTTGGCCAGTTTGATGGCCGCTAACGTATCAGCCGTTTCCCCAGATTGAGAAATGGCGATAAGTACATCATTTTCTGTAACTACAGGGTTTCGGTACCTAAATTCGGAAGCGTATTCTACCTCTACTGGTATTCGCGCCAAATCTTCAAAAATATACTCGGCAACCAAACCGGCATGCCAAGAAGTGCCACAGGCCACAATAATAATCCTGTTAGCATTAAGAAATTTCTCCATATTTTGATCGATCCCAGCCATTCTTATTATTCCCTCCTTGGCTAAAAGTCGGCCTCTATAGGTATCCAATATTGCTCTAGGCTGCTCATAGATCTCCTTTAACATAAAGTGATCAAAGCCTCCCTTTTCTATTTCCTCAAGATTTAATTGTAATTCCTGAATTGAAGGATAGGCTATAGAATCGTCCTTGATCTTGCGCAACTTAATTTCCTTTCCCAATCGGATGATAGCCATTTCCTCATCCTCAAGGTAAATAGCATTGTTAGTGAACTCTATAAAAGGGGAAGCGTCAGAAGCTATAAAAAATTCATTTTCCCCTACACCGATCGCTAACGGACTTCCCAATTTAGCCACCACTATTTCATCGGGTTTTTGCTTGTCTATAACGGCAATAGCATAAGCACCTACCACCTGGTTCAATGCTATCTGCACAGCCTGGCCAAGCTTCACATTTTCCTTTTTCTTTACTTCTTCGATGAGGTTCACCAATACCTCGGTATCGGTATCCGAAGAAAAGGTATACCCCCTATTGATCAGTTCCTTTTTTATAGAATCGTAATTTTCTATAATCCCATTGTGAATTATAACTAAATTGCCAGAATTGGAATAATGGGGATGCGAATTTACATCGTTAGGAACCCCATGAGTAGCCCATCTAGTATGTCCAATCCCCAATTTCCCCTTTAAAGAAATAGTATTCTCGGATTTTCTTTTTAGATCTTCGACCTTTCCTTTTGTCTTTGATAAATTGATGTTACTCCCATCAAAAAGAGCTATGCCTGCACTGTCATAGCCCCTGTATTCTAATCGTTGAAGTCCTTTTATTATAATTGGATAGGCATCCCTATGCCCAATATATCCTACAATTCCACACATATCTCAAGGTTTAGTTATTAAAAATAAAAAAGGTCTATAGTAACAAATGTAGTTTCTTGTTACTATAAACCTTCAGATTTTTAGATAATTAACCAAAAAATACTTTGATCAGTACTTTTTTTGCCCTAATTAGCTTTGGTGTAAAATATTTCGAGTTGTAATTTTCTGTTTTCCTGACCGCTAGGCACATTATTACTTCCCATCAGCACTGTACCTAAGGGGTTGACTATGGTCATTAACGGCAGCTTATCCTCGGAACCATCGCCTAACATGGCTTTTCTAACAGTATTCAATCTAATGTCGGAGGTCACTGCCAAGTTAAGTGTAGCATTTACGGAGTCCCTAACAATTATGTCGTTTATTAGATTGGTGATCCTAATCTTATATCGATCCCCTTTACCCTCTTTCTTATACAGTTTGCCATCGTAGTTGGTCAAATTTCCAAGATTAAAATCCTGCTCATTTTCCAAAAATGCATTGTACACAGGGCTCTTATTTTCCTTGTAGAGGTATAATATGGAAGGCTCAATAGCTTCCGGAGCAGCATCAAGTGTGCCCCTATCTACATAAAACACAAGATTAGCCTCATTTATTATCCAGTTCTTATCCTTGATCTGATTGATAATTTCCTCACTATTGGCCTCATCAAAAAGTTTAATCTGCACAAAACTACCAGCACCTCCTTTTAGATACAATTTGGAGGCATTCTCTCCAGTATCCATAGCGCTAAGAATTTCACCAGGATAGTTGGCATTATTAAGGGTATTTACGGCGTTCCCCAAAATGGCTCCTGTATTGGCATCCCTTCTAATAAAGGACAGCACATAGTCCTGTTCAATCTTTTTAATCGTGGCGTCCGTAGAACTGGTAACGCTATCGTATTCGTATTTTATAGTGATACTTCCTTGGGTAAGGTCCAACAACAACATTATATCATCTGAAACAGACATATGGACACCCCTAAAATATTCCTTAAAATTAGCCTGACTAAACAATTCAGTGCTGCCTTCCTTGTCTAGAATAGCAGCTTGAAAAAATGCGGCATTAAGGGGAACTTTTATTCCTGGAAGCGTTCTCGTAGGTGCCTCTTCTGATTCGTCTATATCTTCTGTAGCGGGATCATCCACTTTAAACACCAAGGTCTCCGTATCTGAAATTTCCACTTCCCCATCAAACAACACATCAGAAACAAAATCTGGCGAGAATTGTTGGGAAGAATAATAGGGCTGTGACTCTTGAAAATTACTATTGGGATCCAAATCCCTTAGGAAATAGGTAGAGCGTTCTACCTTAAAATTAAAGGGCACCTCTCTGTTTCCAAATATACTGTCCAAGTCAAACTTTTTTGGGAATCTATTTGGTGCGGTTTCACTATCTAAACTATCCTTAATACCATCTCCATCTGTATCCGGATTTAAAGGGTCTGTTCCCAACTGAAGCTCTTGTGCATCCGTTAAACCATCTCCGTCTGTATCGCTGTTTGGATCATCTGGGTCCGCATCAAAAATATCCGGAACTCCATCCCTATCCCTATCTCCACGAGTATTGGTCAGGAATGGTATAAACAAAAATACTTCCTTCACCGTCTCATTCTCCTGAATGGTAAGACTACTACCATCAGAACCTGAATTGGCCTCTACATCGGCAGAATATTTCCCAAAAATGGGATTACCTCCCCCGGCAAGCTGAACTTGAGATGTAATACTAGCTTCGGTTGCCCCATAAATGGGATCGTTAAAAGTCCCTATCTGATAAACTGGAACTCTATTAGACCTAACCGCTTCTATTTTTTTGTTATAAGCAAAAACATCATAAACTGCCTTGTTCGCTGTAAACGGTTCATTGCCCACAACCCCACTACCAAGAGTGGTAATATCCTCTTCACACGATATAAATGTTGCAGCGAGCAATATTCCTACTACCGTAGATAAGGTAAATCCTTTCCTTAAATTCATTTAGATTATTTTAATACTTCAGTGTTATAAAAGTTCATGTAAGCTTCTTCAAACTCTTGTAAAGAAACGTACGGCAACACAGGTTTATTGAGGTTGGATATATGATCTCCCAATTCTTTTGGAATATCGTTGGCAGCTAATATAACGGCATCGGAATTATCTACCGCAACTTTTAACAAATTATTATAAGTGGGGTCTTCAAGGTCTTTTATGCTCTCTTCCGAGATACCGTCAAAGGCAATTTTTTTAACCATTTCGGGATCAAGGGCACCATCAAATCCTTGCCCATAAACGGACATTACTATTTTACTTTCGACAAATAAGGGTTCGTCCGCATAGTATTTCTTTAAATACAATGGAAGCAAGGACGCCATCCACCCATGTACATGAATAATATCTGGGGACCAATTTAATTTTTTAACGGTTTCCACTACTCCCTTTGCAAAGAATATGGCCCGTTCATCATTATCTGAAAAAGCATTACCATCCTCATCTGTAAAAGTGGCTTTCCTTTTAAAATACTCATCATTGTCTATAAAATAGACCTGTATACGCTCCCTCGGGATAGAAGCAACCTTTATAATCAAAGGCATATCCATATCATTGATCACCAAATTCATACCAGATAGTCTGATCACTTCATGCAGTTGATGTCTTCGTTCATTAATGTTTCCAAACCTGGGCATAAAAATCCTAATCTGGCCGCCGTTACTGTTGACCATCCTAGGAGTTTCATAGGACATTAGGGATACTTCATTCTCTGGTAGATAGGGTACTAATTCAGAAGATACAAACAATATCTTTTTACCATTCATAAAAGCTATATTTTATTTCTAGTGCAAACGCAGCTGCAAAATTACGAAAATTATGCAGATTAGGAGTAATTATAGTAAGTTTGCTGTCTTTTAAGCAAAACACATGCAGTTAATTAACACCATTAAGGAGCTAGATTCGCTATTAAAGTTTATGGACAAAACCAAAACCGTTGGCCTAGTCCCTACCATGGGTGCCCTACATATGGGGCATATCTCCTTAATAGAGCAATCGGTAAAGGAGAACGACCATACCATAGTAAGTATTTTTGTAAACCCAACCCAGTTCAATAATAAGGAAGACCTTGCCAAATATCCAAACACCTTAAATGCGGATATTTCCTTGTTAAAGTCTGTTTCCGACAGCCTTATTGTCCTCACCCCGACCGCCAAAGAAATCTATTCTGGGGAAATTACGTCCAAATCCTATGATTTTAATGGTTTGGAAAATGTAATGGAGGGAGCATTTAGGGAAGGTCATTTTAATGGGGTGGCCACCATTGTTGAAAAATTACTTTCCCTAACTAAACCCACAAGGGCCTATTTTGGAGAAAAGGACTTTCAACAATTACAGATCATTAGAAAACTGGTTCAACTTAAAAATGTGCCTGTAGAAATAATAGGCTGTCCAATTGTCAGGGAATCTAACGGCCTTGCCATGAGCTCCAGAAACGAAAGGCTTTCCAAAACCCAAAGGGAGGATGCATCCTTTATCTATAAAACACTGAAATCAGCCAAAGAAAAATTTGGCACGAATAGTGCTAATTCTACAATAGACTGGCTGAAAAATGAATTCCTTACACGGCCAGAATTTAAACTGGAATACATTAAAATTTCTGACGAGGAACAATTGTTGCCAGTTATCGAAAAAAAGGAAAATTCAAAATACCGGGCATTTATTGCTGTATATATGGGCGATGTAAGACTTATAGACAATATAGCCCTTTAACTTAAACAATAACCTCAATACTTTTTAGGCACTTATCCCGAACATCTGAATATAAAACGTAAAATGATTAACTTTGTCCCATGTTAATAGAAGTAGTAAAATCTAAAATACACCGTGTAAAAGTTACTGGTGCAGACCTAAATTATATAGGTAGCATTACCATTGATGAAGATTTAATGGAGGCTGCAAATATTATTAGGGGAGAAAAGGTGCAGATTGTAAATAACAATAATGGGGAGCGACTGGAAACTTACGCCATTCCAGGAACTAGGGGCAGCGGTGAGATTACCCTGAACGGAGCGGCAGCTAGAAAGGTTGCAGTAGGAGATGTTCTAATATTGATCACTTACGCGCAAATGGACTTTGAAATTGCCAAAACCTTCAACCCTTCTTTGGTATTCCCCAACGAGGAAACCAATCTTTTAACATAAGTTGAAAACTTCTATAAAGAATTCCTTAAAAACAATACTTCCAATAGCATTTGGGGTCTTCCTACTATGGTACTCCTACTTTTCCACTTCGGAAGAAGAGCGAAAACAAATAATATACTATATTAAAAATGCCGACCTTTTTTGGGTGGGCGTATCTGTTTTATTGGGGGTGTTAACCCATATTTCCAGAGCAATACGGTGGAACTACCTATTGGAACCCCTAGGCTATCGCCCAAGCTTAATCAACAACATTCTAATCATCCTCACCGCATATTTCACCAATTTAGGCATTCCCAGGTCTGGGGAAATTTTAAGGGCTACAGCTTTGACTACATATGAAAATGTTCCCTTTGAAAAAGGGTTCGGAACTATTGTGACCGAGCGAGTGGTCGATTTAATAATGTTATTCTTAGTAGTTGGACTTGCATTTTTTTTACAGACCGATATTATTTGGGAATTTCTAAAGAATAAGGGCCTGAATCTTGCATTCTTAATCATTTTCCTATCCTCCGGAATTATAGGCTTTGCGCTTCTATTGTTTTTTGTAAAAAAATCCAAGCACCCCTGGGCAGAAAAAATAAAAAGATTCCTAAAAGGTCTTTTAGGTGGCATTCTCAGTATTTTTAAGATGCGGAATAAATGGGCATTTATTTTACACACCCTCTTTATATGGGCCGCGTATATAGGTATGTTTTGGGTCATAAAGTACACCGTTGTGGAAACTGTAGACCTCACTATAAGTCAGTTGTTGGTGGCCTTTGTCGCCGGAGCTTTCGCCATGTCTGCCACCAATGGTGGAATTGGGATCTACCCCATAGCCGTCAGTGGAGCACTGGCTATTTTTGGAATAAGCACCGTCTCAGGTGATGCATTTGGATGGATCATGTGGATCTCACAAACTTTAATGGTTGTCGTTTTTGGGACAATATCTTTCCTACTATTACCGTTATGGAACAGAGTTAAATAGTTTTCCAATTCCCAATTTAAATTCAAATTATGTCACGCATTTTAACCTTGGCCGCAGTCTTACTTTGCATGGGAACCTCTGCTCAGGTTACCCAAGAAATATTTGAATCCTTTAAATTACAGGAGCGTAGGGATGTGGCCTACTATATCCCTGAAACCTACACCCCAGAAAAAATATACCCCATAATCTTGGTTTTGGATGCCGAATACCTGTTTGACCAGGTTGTAGCAAATGCCAAATTTTATAGCAGGTTTTACAATATGCCAGAAGCTATTGTGGTTGGGGTGTACCAATCCAAAAACAATCTACGGTATCTAGACTGCGGCTATGAAACCAACAGCGGACTTCCTACGGAAAAGGGGAAAATGTTTTTCGAATTCTTAGGAATGGAACTCATCCCCTATCTGGAAAACAAATACAGCAATGCACCTTTTAAAATGTTTGTAGGGTACGATATAACCGCCAATTTTGGCAACTTCTATCTTTTTAAAGACATCTCCCTCTTTAATGCCTTTGTTAGTATTTCACCCTCCTTAGCCCCTGAAATGACCACTAGGATCCCAGAAAGGTTATCAGCAATGAAAAAGCAAATATTCTATCAATTGATATTGGACGGCGAAAAAGGCAATCATACCAATGACATTTTAGCGCTTGATCAATCCTTAACAGCAATGGATACGGAAAATCTACATTATTTTTTTGATCAATACCCCAATGCAGATCATATTTCTGTAGCCACCTATGGTATTGGAAAAGCCTTCGATAATATTTTTGGAATATTTAAGCCCATCAGCCCTAAAGAATACCGGGAAAAAATACTCACCTCTAAAGAACCTGTGTTCAAATATTTGGAGGACAAACAAGCCTCTATAGTCAGTCTATTCGGTTTTAAAAAGACCACTAGCCTCAACGATATTATGGCTATTTATGCCGCCTCTATAAAAAAGGAGGATTTTGAATCCCTAAAACCCTTATCGGATCTCTGCAAAAAAGAATATCCAGATACCATGCTCGGCTTTTATTTTGAAGGCGAATATTACGAGCAATTGGGAGAGCCAAAAAAAGCACTTAGGACCTTTGAAAAAGCCTTCGGTATGGCAGAAATCGATTTTCTAACCAAGGAAATGGCTTTAGAAAAAATTGATGCACTAAAAGCTGATTTTGGGTATTAACTAAAGCTGCCTCCCCTTTCATAAAATCTATTGGTAAAAATAAGCCTACCGTCCTCCACTTTGGATTTTACACAAAACTGCTCTGTCATTTTTCTTAGCCCGTGATAAAAGTCGGAGCAAGAAAGGCAGGAAATAGCGCTATCACCCATTTAAAATTACTGGCCTTCTAAAGAAGAAGGAGCGACTATTTTTTTGAATCCTTTTACTACCTTAGCGCAAACCATAAATAAGAAAATGGCCAAAACCAAAATAGCATTTTTTTGTCAAAATTGCGGCACCCAATATGCCAAATGGGCTGGACAATGTAGCGCCTGCAAAGAGTGGAACACTATTGTTGAGGAAGTAGTGCAAAAGGAGGAGAAAGTTGCATGGAAAAGCAGTACCCCCAATTCCAAGAAAATCGCAAAACCCTTGCGAATCAACGAAATAAGCACTGATAAGGAAGTTCGATTAAATTCGTACGATCAAGAATTCAACAGGGTTTTGGGTGGAGGATTGGTCCCAGGTTCCCTTATCCTTTTGGGTGGCGAACCTGGAGTCGGGAAAAGCACATTGATACTACAGATTGCACTTAAACTACCTTATAAAACGCTCTACGTTTCTGGTGAAGAGAGTCAGAAGCAAATCAAAATGCGAGCAGACCGCATCAATTCCGAAAATGAAACCTGTTTTATACTGACCGAAACCAAGACTCAGAATATATTTAAACAGATCGAAGCCACCGAACCAGATATCGTGGTCATAGATTCCATACAGACCTTGCATACCGACTATTTAGAATCTGCTGCTGGCAGTATTTCTCAAATTCGGGAATGTACGGCAGAACTTATAAAATTTGCCAAGGAGACCAATACCCCGGTTATCTTGATAGGCCATATCACCAAGGATGGCTCCATTGCCGGACCAAAAATATTGGAGCATATGGTAGACACCGTATTGCAGTTTGAAGGGGATCGGAATTATGTATACCGGATCCTTCGCTCCTTAAAAAACAGGTTTGGCTCTACGGCAGAATTGGGGATTTATGAAATGCAAGGAAGCGGACTGCGTGAAGTAAACAATCCATCCGAGATATTGATTTCCAAAAACGATGAAGGGCTAAGTGGCACCGCCATTGCTTCTACCGTAGAGGGGATGCGCCCCTTAATGATCGAAATACAGGCACTGGTAAGTACAGCGGTTTACGGAACTCCACAGCGCTCTACAACAGGTTATAATGCCAAGCGCTTAAATATGCTTTTAGCGGTATTAGAAAAAAGGGCAGGATTTAAATTGGGAGCAAAAGATGTATTTCTAAATATAACAGGGGGTATAACTGTTGATGACCCAGCCATAGACCTAGCCGTAATTGCCGCAATCCTTTCCAGCAATGAGGATATTCCTATTGAAAAGGGAATTTGTTTTGCTGCCGAGGTTGGACTAGCAGGTGAAATACGACCGGTACAACGTATAGACCAGCGTATTTTGGAGGCCGAAAAATTAGGCTTTACCACCATCTACGTGTCCAAGAATAACAAGATTACACTTAAGCAGCCAAAAATACAGGTGATATTGATCGGCAAGATCGAAGATATTGCCAATCAATTATTTAATTAGTCTTTTGAATTAAACATACGCGTAAGGACCAAAATTACTAGGATAACCAATAAAATAAGTCCCAACTGCCAGAAACCGACTTTTAAAAAATGCATATTTTATGTTTTATGGAGCAGGGTTAGGTATCGCTTGGTGAATCGCCTCAATGCCTTTAAGCACATCATCGTTTAGCACCACATTACTACTATCAATATTTTCTTTCAATTGCATTAAATTGGTGGCCCCAACTATGGTACTGGTAACGAAAGGCCTGGAATTAACGTAGGCAAGTGACATTTGCGTCAAGGACAAATCGTTAGCCTGAGCCAGATTATGATACATTTCAGTTGCTTTTACCGCTGTTTCTCCACTGTACCTATTGTAGTTTGGGAATACGGTAACCCTAGCGTTTTCGGGCTTTCGATTCCTCAAATACTTTCCACTCAACACTCCAAAGCCCAAAGGAGAATAGGCCAACAATCCCAAATTTTCCCGATGTGAAATCTCAGATAAGCCTACTTCAAAGGTTCTATTTAACAGGCTGTAAGGGTTCTGGATAGTGATCATTCTGGGCAGGGTGGCATGCACCTTACTCTCCTCTAAATACCGCATGGCCCCCCAAGGAGTTTCATTGGAAATCCCTACATGACGGATCTTTCCCTCTCTGATCAAATCGCGCAGGGTTTCTAAAATTTGATGAAAATTATCTTCCCAAAAGTCGGACACCTCAGGCATATACCCTCTTTTTCCAAAATAATTGGTAGCTCGGTCTGGCCAATGCAACTGATACAGGTCTAAATAATCTGTTTGCAACCGACTAAGACTTCCTTCCACAGCCTCTGTGATAGATTCCCTATTTAATCCTGTGGTTCGTATAAAACTTGTTGCTGGGGACCTACCGGCAATTTTAGAGGCCAAAATAACCTTGTCCCTATTACCGTTCTTCTTTAACCAAGTCCCAATTATTTTTTCTGTAGCCGCATAGCGTTCTTTGGCAGCTGGAATTGGATATAGCTCGGCAGTATCAAAGAAATTTACTCCCTGCTCCATTGCGTAGTCCATTTGCTCATGACCTTCGGCCTCCGTATTCTGATTGCCCCAGGTCATTGTTCCAAGACATATTTTACTGACTTCTAAATCTGTATGGGGAAGTTTGGTATAATCCATTGTATTGCGTTGTAGCTTTGTTATTAAAATTTAAAAAATTAATGGCACAAAAATTATTCATCCAGTTCCACTAAAATGGGACAGTGATCACTATGAACGGCTTGGGACAAAATAACCGACCTCTTTAATCTTCCTTTCAAGGGGGCACTCACCAATCCATAATCCAATCGCCACCCTTTATTATTCGCTCTAGAATTTGCCCTATAGCTCCACCATGTATAATTGTCTGGTTCTTTGTTAAAATGTCTAAAACTATCTATAAAACCACTTTTCATAAAGTCGTCCAACCACTCCCTCTCCACCGGTAAAAAACCAGAGACATTTTTATTTCTGACCGGATCATGGATATCTATAGCCTGATGACAAATATTATAATCGCCACAGATAACTAGATTGGGTTTGGACTGTTTCAAAGAATTTATATATTCTCGGAAGTCGTCCATATAGTGCAGTTTATGGTCTAATCTGGCGATATTGGTCCCAGAAGGCAGGTATAGGCTCATTACAGAAACGCCATTAAAATCTGCTCTAATATTTCTACCTTCAAAATCCATGTACTCTATTCCCGTTCCAAATTCTACATGGTCTGGCTGTGTTTTAGATAGGATTGCCACTCCACTATACCCTTTTTTTTGGGCACTGTACCAATAGTGATACTTATATCCTACCTCTTCAAATACAGAAAGATCCAATTGATCCTGATTGGCCTTGATCTCCTGTAGGCAGATGACATCCGGATTTACACTTTGCAACCATTCCAAAAAACCTTTCTTGAGGGCTGCACGTATTCCATTTACATTATAAGAAACAATTTTCATCCAGATCTATATATTTTCTTGACATTAATATGCGGGGTGCACCCAAACTAAAAGGATAGAATTCCACGCTTATTTCAAGGACCTCCCTGAAAATTTGGCTAAAAATAGACAATGTTTCCCAAACTGAAAAAGACAAAAGGGATAGATTCCTCATATGTTTTTAAAGCGTTATAAAAATTACCGTTAGAGCAACAAATTAGAAATTTTGATAGAATATTTCTTAAGTTTACCTCCTTAATCTAGATTCATGAAAACCTGCTATACAATTCTTTTATTTCTTTCCCTGTTTTTCATATCCCAAGCCCAAAATCCAGTTCAAAAGGACAGTATTACGGAATTGGATGAAGTTATTCTTCTGGAAGCCCTTAAATCGTCAGCCGAAAACGGAATTGTACCGACGCAAATAATTGGGGGCAAGGTTTTTAAAAACTATAGTCCTATTGACATTGTCTCTGCTATCAATCAAGTTTCAGGGGTATATATATTATCTGGGGCATTAAACACCAACAGGATTACTGTAAGGGGAATTGGTGCAAGAACCTTATATGGCACAGATAAATTACGACTGTATTACAACAATATTCCAATTACCAATGGATCGGGATTTTCCACTATAGAATCCTTTGATTTGGAAAACCTAAGTCATATAGACCTTATTAAAGGGCCAAAAGGAACTAATTTCGGAGCCAATCTGGGAGGGGCAATTTTACTTAATTCCAAACAGCCTGCCACCGGGTCTTCTTATTTTAGGAATAGTCTTACAGTGGGATCTTATAATCTCTTAAAAAACAATTTTTTATTTACACTTCAAGAAGACAAGCTTTCCCTAAGTCTGCATTATGGTCATACAGAAACCGATGGCTATAGGGAGAACAATCGTTTTGAGCAGGATGGGATCCTCCTAGATATAAACTATCGATTAAGTCCCAAAACCGATATTGGGCTCCTAGTCAACAATGTGGATTATACGGCGCAAATTCCAAGTTCATTAGGGTTAACCGATTTTTTGGAAGATCCAAAACAAGCTGCTTTTACCTGGAAATCAGCCAAAGGATACGAGGCCAACAATTATAGCTTAGCAGGACTTACACTGAACCATGCTTTTTCAGGAAAATTAAAAAACTCTACTAGTATTTTTTACAACTATCTAGACCATTACGAACCACGACCATTTGGTATCTTAGATGAATTTACCCATGGTTTTGGCTTTAGGACTAAGTTTACTGGCGAATTTGATTTAGGCACTACCAACGTGGATTATAGCTTTGGAGGTGAGCTATACAAGGATGAATACAACTGGAGTGAGTACGAGAATGATTACCGCAACAATGGTGGCCAAGGCAGTAAAATAGGGGAACAATTTGCCGAAAACAAAGAGTTTAGGCGTCAGTTCAATGTTTTTGGAAACCTGCTTTTTCCTTTAAGCAATGACTTCTCAGCCCAAATTGGCATGAGCATCAACAAAACCTATTACGATTTTAGGGATCAGTTTAATGATGGCAACGCAAACATGAGTGCGGAAAGGAATTTTAAACCCATTTTCTTACCCAGTCTAAACTTAAACTATGCTATTTCAGGTGAAAATAGTGTCTACCTAAATATAAGCAGGGGTTTTTCCAATCCTAGTCTTGAAGAGACCCTAACCCCAGACGGCGTGATTAATCCGGATATCTCCCAAGAAACAGGAATAAACTATGAAATAGGGACCCAATGGCGACTTTTAAAGCAAAAAATGAGGGTCGATCTGGCGCTTTATAGAATGGATGTTAAAAACCTATTGGTGGCACAACGTGTTGGGGACGACCAATATGTTGGTAAAAATGCGGGAAAAACAAAGCACCAAGGTGTTGAATTGGAAATGGAATACCAATGGGACCTAAGTCCAAAATTAAGCCTGAGCCCCTTTTTAAGCTACACCTATAGCCACCATAAGTTTGTATCGTTTATAGATGATGGAAACGATTATTCTGGAAATCCATTGACCGGAGTACCGGCGCACCGTCTTAATTCTGGCTTACAGGCAACATTTGCACAGCAATTCTATTGGAATACAACCCATAACTATATTGGTGAAATTCCCTTGACCGATGCAAATACACTATACAGTGACCCCTTCACTATCATTAACAGTAAAATTGGGTATAGAAATCAATTGGCAAAAAATTTATATATGGACTTTTCCTTCGGCCTAAACAATGTCTTTGACACCAAATACGCAAGATCGGTACTTATAAATACCACAGGTTTTGGTGGTTCGGAACCGCGCTATTACTACCCAGGAGATGGCAAAAATTATTATGGGAGCTTACAGTTGAGATATGCGCTATAAGGTTTTATCCAACTCATCACATACAGTTACACTCTAATAAAAAATAGATCCGAAGCCGCAATCTGCGGTAAAATTAGCATAAGAAGAAGAAGAAGGCTGATTAAATCTTTACACCATCCTCAGAAAAAAACAACCCCCATTAAAATATAATTTCAATGGGGGTTTGTATTTAAACCAACTAAACGTTGGATGCAAATTTTATGCTATTCCATCCTTTGTAGCCAACTTTTCATATCCACTTCTTTATGGATAATCGCTTTTACATCCTCTATAGCCACACGTTGTTGCTCCATGGTATCTCTATGGCGTATGGTTACGGTCCTATCTTCTAAAGTCTGATGGTCTACCGTAATACAGAAAGGAGTTCCATTGGCATCCTGACGTCTATAACGGCGGCCCACGGCATCCTTCTCATCATAAACTACATTAAAGTCCCATTTAAGATCCTCTAAAATTTCATGTGCTAATTCTGGAAGTCCGTCCTTTTTTACCAATGGCAAGATTGCAGCCTTATTTGGAGCCAAAACTGCCGGTAATTTGAGAACGGTCCTAGAAGAACCATTTTCCAACTCTTCCTCCATCAAGGAATTGGAGAATACAGCCAAAAACATTCGGTCCAATCCAATTGAAGTTTCCACTACATAGGGTACATAACTCTCGTTAAGTTCTGGATCAAAGTACTGTAATTTTTTACCTGAGAATTTTTCATGGCTTGCCAAGTCAAAATCGGTTCGAGAGTGTATCCCTTCCAGTTCCTTAAATCCGAATGGGAATCTAAATTCTATATCGGCAGCAGCATCGGCATAATGCGCCAATTTCTCATGATCGTGAAATCTATAATTGTCTTGGCCAAGTCCTAAGGACAAATGCCATTTCATTCTTTTCTCTTTCCAAGTCTCGTACCATTCCTTTTGAGATCCAGGACGAATAAAAAATTGCATCTCCATCTGCTCAAATTCTCTTTGACGGAAAATAAACTGTCTGGCCACAATCTCATTTCTAAAGGCCTTTCCTATTTGGGCAATTCCAAAAGGAATTTTCATGCGACCGGTTTTCTGTACATTTAAAAAGTTAACAAAAATCCCCTGTGCGGTTTCGGGCCTTAGGTAAAGGTCCATAGAACTATCGGCTGAAGCGCCAATTTTGGTCCCGAACATGAGGTTGAATTGCTTTACATCGGTCCAGTTTTTAGATCCAGAAAGTGGACAAACTATCTCCAATTCTTCAATTAGCAATTTCACATCTGCCAAATCTTCCTTTTCCAAGGAAGACCCAAGCCTTTTTAATATAGTAGTAATCTGTTCTTGGTAGCCTAACACCCTTGGGTTGGTTGCCAAAAATTCTGCCTTATCAAAAGCATCACCAAAGCGCTTTTCTGCCTTGGCCACTTCTTTTTCAATTTTGGCCTCAATTTTAGCAGTATAATCCTCTACCAGAACATCGGCACGATATCTCTTTTTGGAATCTTTATTATCTATTAGGGGGTCGTTAAAGGCATCTACGTGTCCCGAAGCTTTCCATACCGTTGGATGCATAAAAATTGCGGAATCTATACCCACAATATTATCGTTCATTTGAACCATGGCCTTCCACCAATATTCCCTAATATTCTTTTTTAACTCTGCTCCGTTCTGGGCATAGTCGTAGACTGCACTAAGTCCATCGTAGATTTCACTGGATTGGAATACATACCCGTATTCCTTAGCGTGTGAAATAACTTTTCTAAAAATGTCTTCTTGTTTTGCCATGCGGCAAAAATAGGATATTACCTCATAATTAGGTAATTTATTTCAATTGAAATTCCGAAGAAGCCAGTAATTTTTCGTCCTCAAAAACATTTAACGTATAGGATCCTTCTGACAAAGAACCTTCGGGAACAGAAATAGCGTCACAAACATTGAATTCCTCTCCCTTAAAAACGAGCTGCACGCGTTTACTGTAAATATTTCCGTTCACTGAAATTGTATTGGCATTATCCTCAACAATAGACATATCGGGTCCTAAAAACTGAAAGTAAATTACCCGGTCCTCGCTTTTTGTATTGGGATTCCCTACAATGGTAACACATCCTCTAAGTTTGGAAATGGTATTGGCTTTATTGGTCTTGATATGCTTGCCGCTTCGCAAGCGAAATCCACTTCCCTCAGAGTTGTCTAGTTTAAGATAGTTTTTAGTCTTTAATTCCTGACTAAGCTCCCTATTTCTTTTCCTCAAAAGTGCTTCCACCTCAGCTAAAGAATTGCTTTTCCCTCTTAATTCTTCGATCAGCTGTTTTGTCTCTTCATACTTATTTCCTAAGAGCATATTGTTATACTTAAGAAAATTATTTTTCAATTTAAGACTGTCGTTTTTAGCTTCTAGGTTTCGTAGTTCTGACCTATACTCTTTAAGCTTTTCTATTGAAAAATTTAACCTCCCTACAGAATCTAACAGTTGCTGCACACGGTATTTAGAATCCTGCAACTCTATCTCATTTACCTCATTAAGTGCAGAAAATCGATCTACATCTGTTTTCACTAAGGTAAGATCCCGTAACAACAACGTTTTTTCCTGTTGCATAAAACCAATCTCATTTTGCGATTGGGCGTAGCTGTAATAAAAAGCAATAAGAATCCCTATAACAACGGCAACCAAAGCGGCTATAATTATTTTATAGTTAAATTGATTATCTTGACTATCCATCTAGAGATATTCGTTTTAAGTAGGTTAATACAAATTGGGCGCATGTTCTACAAGCTATCAAATATAATAAATGATATTAATACCGTCTTGGTACCTAAGCTATGTTTTGGATGTAATGCATTATTATACAGAGGAGAAGAACATGTTTGCACCGTTTGTCGGAATCAATTACCACTTACCCGATACACCTTTAACGAAATAAACCCAGTAGACCGTATATTTTATGGGAGAATCAATATTTTCAAAGCCAGCTCATTCCTATTTTTTACGGATAAGGGGATAGTTAAAAACTTGGTTCATTATCTAAAATATAAAAATCAAGAGCAAATTGGGGACTTCTTGGGCCAATGGTATGGTCAAATCATAAAGGATAACAATTACTTAAAAGATATAGATTATGTAATTCCGGTTCCCTTACACCCAAAAAAGCGCAGAAAAAGGGGATATAACCAAGTATCCTTATTCGCTAAAACAATTGCCCAACACCTAAATGCACATTATCTGGAAGACCTATTAATAAAAACGGCCAATACTAAGACACAGACCAAAAAAACACGGTTACTTCGTTGGCAGAACAAGCAGGCACTGTATATTTTGACAGATATCGATTTTTTAAAAGATAAAAATGTATTGTTATTGGATGATGTTATTACCACTGGCGCCACTATGGAAGCTTGTGCCACTGCGCTAGCCAAAGCTCCGGGCATAAAATTATATATTGCCTCCATGGCCATTGTGCCTTAATTTTACATTTCTACAAATTAGTTGTTTCTTTGTATCACTTTTTACAAATTATATGATTCAACGCATATTAGGGTTTTTATTTTTGGTCTTAGTGGTATCTGCATTCCTGCAATGTGCACGACGGGGCGCACCAAGCGGGGGTGATAAGGACATTATTCCACCGAAAATGGTAAAGGCAGAGCCAGATAATATGACCATTAATTTTAAAGGAAATAAAATACGCCTTTATTTTGATGAATATATTAAGCTTAAAGACCTTGAAAAACAGCTGATTGTCTCCCCTCCCCTAAAATACACCCCTTTAATAACCCCACAGGGCTCACCCAGAAAATATGTGGAAATCATTATAAAGGATACTTTAAAGAAAAATACTACTTATACCTTTAATTTTGGTCAAAGTATTGTGGACAACAATGAAGGAAACCCCAGTAGTTATTTAACCTATGTATTTTCGACAGGGGATTATATAGACTCGTTAACCGTATCGGGTGTTGTGCTGGATGGCTTTAATAAAAAAGCCGACAACTTTATTAGTATTATGCTTTACGAATTGGATAGCACCTATACAGATTCTACTATTTATTCCCAGCCCCCAAATTATATTACAAATACTTTGGATAGCGCCAATATATTTCATCTAAAAAATCTAAAGGAAGGGAAGTATGCTATGTTCGCTCTAAAGGACGAAGCCAAAAACAACATATTTAACCAAAAAACGGATAAAATTGGTTTTATAAAGGACACTATTTCCTTACCAACAGATTCTATTTACGTCCTTACCATGTTCAAGGAAATTCCCGATTATAGCATATCTGTTCCCAATTTTGCAGCCAAGAACAAAATTATTTTTGGCTATCAAGGAATAGGGGAGCATATTACTATTGAATCCCTAACTATACTACCAGATAGCGTTAAGACAAAGGTGACCAAGGAACGCAATAAGGATACCCTTAATTATTGGATCACTCCATTTACTGCTGATTCACTTTTATTTACCGTACACAATGATAAGGAAAAAATTAGGGATACTTTTTCGGTAAAAACAAGAAAGCTTGCCGCAGATACTTTGGTTTTACAACCCAATCAGCGAGGCTCCTTGGAATTTGGAAAACCATTTTATATTGGGGCCAATACCCCCCTTGCTTTGCTGGACAGTTCCAAAATCTCCTTATGGCGAAAAGATTCCACCTATGTAAAACATACCATTGCATTTGACACGCTAAGCAATAAGATCGATTTCGATTTTGAAGTGGAACCTAATGAAAGCTATATCTTGGACTTACTTCCTGGATCGATAACCGATTTCTTTGGAACGGAAAACGATACCATATCTTATACCCTATCTACTAAAAGCTATGCCGATTTTGGCAATCTAAGCCTTACTTTAGAGGGAGAGGTAACCTACCCCTTAATTGTACAATTAACGGATGAAAAAGGGGCAGTTAAAGTGGAGCAATACGCAGCGGAACCAAGAATATTTGATTTCAGCAATATTACGCCGTCAAAATATCTTATCCGGGTAATTCACGATAGCAATGGAAATCAAAAATGGGATACCGGAAATTACCTTAAGCGCTTACAACCAGAGAAGGTAAGTTATTACCCATCGGTATTAGAAATACGTGCCAATTGGGAGTTAGATCAAACCTTTACACTTGTAAACTAAATTGATCCCTATCCTCTAAAAATCTTAATTTTTCCCTTTGGGTTTCTATATGCTCCTTGTCCAAAGTAGCATATAGCACTGTAGCTACTTTGGAACAAACTAGGGTATTGCCCAAAACGTCATATACAGCAGAATGACCCACGTATTCATGACCGTAATTATCAGTCCCTACTCTATTGACACCTATAACATAGGCCATATTTTCTATGGCCCTTGCCTTTAAAAGTGCATCCCAGGCGGCTATCCTTTTTTCTGGCCAATTGGCCACATAGATTAGTACATCATAGCCCTCCGTATTCCTTGCCCAAACAGGGAAACGTAGATCATAACAAATTAGCGGGAAAATCCGAAAGCCTCTAAAATTAATCAGCAATCTATTTTCACCCGCGGTATAAACTTTATCTTCTCCGGCAAGAGTAAACGTATGCCGCTTATTGTAACTCGCAATTTTATTGTCGGGTTCCACAAACCAGAGTCGGTTATAGTAATGCTCCCCTTCTGCAAAGACAATACTCCCCACCAAGGCAGCATTTTTAAGGGTAGCCATAGCTTGCATCCATTCAACCGTTTTTTCACCTTCTTCCCTAGCAATGTTAGCGGGGGTCATGGTAAATCCCGTAGTAAACATCTCTGGAAGCACAATTAGGTCTATACTAGAAGAAAGGGAAAGGATTATCCTTTCCAAATTTTCCCTATTAGCCACTGGGTCCTCCCAAACCAAGGGGCATTGTACCAGAGCTATATGCAATTCAGTAGACATTGATTATAAGTTATTAATAGCGATCGTTCTTAGTAAAAAATAGTAGGTACTATTGAGGTGAACTCAGAAATCTCCGGATCACTAAACACCTTCAAGCAAAGCAATTAATCTGGTAATGCCCTGCATTTTGGCATGGTCCAAAGCCGATTTCCCCCTTACATCTGTAATGCTTGTATCAGCACCATGTTCCAATAGTATTTTAACAATATCAACCCTACTGAAGGTAGCAGCATAAATAAGGCAGGTAGCCCCCATGGTATTGCGTTCGTTTATACTTGCCCCTTTTTCTATCAGCTTTTGAGCAATATCGGAATACCCCTTAAAACACACTCCCATTAAGGCAGTGTTTCCCGTTGCGTCCTTGGCATCTAGTTTAGCTCCGCTGTTTAATAAAAAATCCACAATTTCGGTTTCATCGAAATAGGTGGCCACAATAAGGGGCGTGGCCCCTCTACCATCCTTACTATCCAAAAGCAAAGGATTCTTTTTGAGCATTGCCATTACCTCCGCCAAATTTCCGTTTCTTATTTCTTCAAAAAAAATTTCGTTCATAGCTCGTTAACAATAGTTACATGTATTAAAAACCGTCATTCCCAAAATAATGGCGACGGTTTCAGCTTATATTTTCATCGTATCCTATACTTGGTAAATTCTCTGATTCCAAGTATTAGCCACTCCCTTTGCTTAATCAGAATCGACTTTATCGAAATATATCTTTTGCCGTTAGATATTAAAACAGGTTCAAGTTTAGCTGCAGGCTTCAAATTTTATTCATTTAAAATTGGAGCACCTGCCGAAGTCGTTAATCTCGTTCTAATTTCACCCGTTTTTAGGTGTTTTTTATTTAATGCAATTAGGTTGATACTATCCTTCCTCAATTTACAAAATAAAACCGCTATCCTCCAGCCAAATGCTATTAATACGTTTTAAAACTATAATCGGTACAATTTTTATGAATTTTGGCTCAAAAACAATAAAAATCACCTTTTTTATTTTTAAATTATGAACCAACTTTACTAACATTTGATTTTTGGATACACTCCCTACCGGATTTTCATTTAAAGATACTCCAGTTGCTCTAGCAGTATTGGATGCGAATTTACGCTTTACCAATTTTTCAAATTTGTGGTTTGAAGAACTAACAATTAAAAAAGAGGATATCTCTGGAAAATTCTTTTTTGATATAGTCCCCAATTGCCCAAAATCATTCCTTGAAATATTAGAAAGTTGTCTCTACAAACCTGGAATTTCCACAATAGAACAGCAACACATTGATGGTGAGGGGAGAAGCCAATGGTACCAATGGCGTATACATCATTGCCTCGATAAGGATGAAAAACCAACAGGTCTGATAGTAACTACCAGCAACATTACAAAATTTAAGCATACCAAAGAGATTTTAATAGCAGCCGAAAACATTACGAGAATTGGAGGCTGGGAACTGGATTTAATTTCAGGATCTATCTACTGGTCCAGAATTACTAAGGAAATTCACGAAGTTCCCAAAGATTATATTCCGTCTTTGGAAACCGGTATTAATTTCTACAAAGAAGGGGAGCATCGCGATAAAATAACATCTCTAATAAACATTGCTATTAGCAAAGGGCAGCCTTGGGACACCGAGTTGCTTATTGTCACAGAAAAAGGGAGAGAAGTTTGGGTAAGGGCCAAAGGATCACCAGTTTTTATTAACGGTAAATGCGTAAGGCTTTATGGTGTATTTCAGGATATAGACGACACTAAAAGATTAACTTTAAAAAACGATAAAAACGCAGAAAAATTGCGGCTTGCGACCACAGCTGCAGATGTTGGTATTTGGGAATTCAATCTTCAAGATAACTCCGTGGATTGGGATCGGCAGATGTTTTCCCTTTACGGAATAAAGAAAGGCGATTTTTCTGGCAACTATGACGCTTGGGAAACTTACATCCACCCCAATGATCGCAATAGACTTCAACATGAGTTTAAATTAGCGCTTGAGGGGTCACAGCCACTTAGGACACAATTTAGGGTAATTCACCCACAAGGTGAGATAAGACATATTAAGGCCAATGCCGCACTCCATAAAGATGGAACTGGGAAAATGCTAAAATTGGTGGGTACCAATTGGGATATTACCGAATTTGTAAACAACCAATTGAAGCTAAACATTAACCAAGAATCTTTTAGAGGCTCTTTTGAATCTTCCGCCGTTGGAATGTCCTTGGTGGCCACCAATGGCAGCTGGATAAATGTAAACCAAAGCCTGTGCAAAAGCCTTGGCTACAGTCGGGATGAACTATTACAACTCAGTTTTCAAGATATTACCCATCCCGAGGATTTACATGAGGACCTAGCGTATATGGAGGAAGTGTTAGCGGGGAAAAGAGACAGTTACCAGTTAGAAAAGAGGTATATGCATAAAAATGGTAAAACTGTTCATGTAATTTTAACAGTTACCGCAGTAAAAGCCATTTCGGGAGAGATTTCCCATTTCATTTCACAAATATTGGATATTACAGACAGAATTGAAGCCGATAAAAAATCGGTCGAATTACAGAAAATCACCAAAAGTCAAAACGATAGCCTAACTAATTTTGCCCATATAGTATCGCACAACCTACGGTCGCACTCCACTAATTTAGCCATGCTTACACAGTACCTAACAGAGGAGGAAGATGAGGAAGAAAGGAAGAGTATTGAAAAAATGCTCATAGGTGCCAGTGAAAGTTTAAATGAAACGATACATCATTTAAATGAAGTCGTCCTTATAACCACTGGGGCAAAGGGAGGTCTACACAAGATCAACCTACTTAAAACCATAACAAGTGTAAGGAAAAATATAAATGTCCTGCTAAAAGAGAAAAATGTTCTCTGTGAAATTTGTATGAACAAGGATATTGAAGTGTTGGCTATTCCCGCATATCTGGACAGTGTATTATTAAATCTTTTCACCAACAGTATAAAGTATAGCAGTCCGGACCGCCAGCCAAAGATCAACATAACTTCATTGAGTAATGAGGACAGTATTATTATGGAATTCACGGACAACGGATTGGGAATTGATTTAAAAAGACATGGGGAAAAGATCTTTGGCATGTATAAAACGTTCCACAGACACAAAGATTCCAAGGGCATTGGCCTGTTCATTACCAAAAATCAAATAGAAGCCATGAATGGGACAATATCAGTAGAAAGTAAGGTAGACGTGGGTACTACCTTTAAAATAGTACTACTGTCCGCATCCGATAAAAACTAATCTTGATATAACACTATGAGTAAGATTGAATTCAGTTGCATTATAGATGACGACCCTATTTCTGTATATGGCATCAAGAGGTCTATGAAAATGATAGATTTCTCCAAAACCATTGTAGTTTATAAGAACGGGCAGGAAGCCATTGAAGGGGTCAATGCTATGGTTACTGCTGGGGAGAGGATTCCTTCGATTATGTTTCTAGATCTAAACATGCCCATCATGGATGGATGGGAGTTTCTGGACCATTTTATAAAAATCCCCAATTCCAAGACAGACTATGTCGCTATTTATATTATTAGCTCTTCCATAAATTCTGAGGATATGATAAGGGCCAAAAGTTATAAGATTGTCAATAATTATATCGTAAAACCCGTAGGATCCCAAGATTTAGTAAAGCTATTGACCGATTAAGAAATAAACTGATTCTTTAACGGATACCAGGACTAAAATCTTCAGGAGCATTCTGGGCCAGATTCACAGTTCCACTTCCCCCGCTATCATTATAAAGTGTCCACTCACTAAAAGTATACACTGGGTTTGCCATGACAATATTTAGATTCCTCACAGCTTTTCCATCCTCAAACTCATGATTGGTAGCAGAACCGTCTTCCCCTACCACCCCAAAGCTATCGATCACCGTCCCAAAGGGGTCTACCAACTGAAAATTATCATCCCCATTAGAATCTGCAGGACTATTAGTCCCCACCTCCAAATCAGGAGAAAAGCCATAGGTAGCTTCAAACGAGGATGTATTAGGCGATATCACAAAGGTGCTCTCTGCCCCAATTGAATGATCGGATAGATCTATGGTAGAACTTATTTCGGTATTAGCATTGGTATATCTATGTAGTCGCCACCCCTTTAAACTTAATGATTGTATATCCGAGTTATACAGTTCTACAAACCTAGCCTCAGCATTATTATTTGGATCAGCCAACTCCGAAATAAAAAGTTTGGTCGAAGAAAATTCATCCACCAAATCCGCACATCGGTCCTTAGAAAATTCTATATCCCCCAAACTCCTTATTGCCAATTGATACTTGTTATTCTCCCGCAACAGTACGCCTCTAATGCTCCCATTTAATTCAGGTAGAATTTCAGCCTGGAAATCGGCATACCCACTATTTACCAAAACCAATTCTTGATCAAGGCAATTTATTAAATTTCTATTGGTCTCTTCCTTGACATTTGCAAAAGGGAGTCCCACCTCGTCTTCCCTAATTTCAACACCATCTAATTGCACAAGGGTATTGGTATAATGCTCTCCTAAATCACCGATCTCAATTAATGTTGGCATCATGGTTACCGCTTCCTCACAACTCACAAATATATGTCGGTCCACTACTGCAGCAGGTAGTCTTCCCACAGCGATATTTCCAAAGGAGGTAAACTGTCCCCCCAATTTAAAGACCCCTTTACTTTTGCCCATATATAGTCCCTTTAAGGCAATCAGGATTTTGCTACCTACTGGAAAAAATAAATGGGTATCGCGAACATCGAGTTCTAATTCAAATCCTTGGGTGGGATTGGTGGGTCTGTCCTGAAAGTAAAGTACGCCAAAAAAATTACCGCTCTGGTCCGAGGAGATGACATATCCCTCAATAATTAGGTCTTGCTCTATCTGAATAGTCTGATCTACATAAAGGCTCTTTACTTCGGCATAGCTTGCATTGGCACTTAAATTAACCGAACAGATCGCTTTGGGGGTAGTATAGTCCATATCTTTTACACATCCGCATAACATAAGCAGTCCAATACCAAAGCACCTCCTTACTATAAACTGTACCTTAGGTTTAAAAGCATTCATATTGAACATTTGTTTTATTGGACCTTAGATGGAAATTGACCTGAACATATTTTAGCCCCGTTTTATATAGCCTAGCACTAAAAACTTACCGCCAAATTTATAAAATAGGTGCGCCCATAACTGTACCAGTATTTTGGCGCAAATGAGGGACTTCCGCTTAAATTGTCTTGCTGCAATTGACCAAAATTTCCATTTCTACTTTGCTCATACCCACCGGTACGATACACGGCATCAAAAATATTATTGACACTCACAAAGGCACTGATATACTTGCCACCTTTCAACCAAGATTTACCACCAACCATATTCAACAAATACATATCATCCAATTCATGCTGTTGCAACAACTGCTGTACATTTTCTTCCGTTGCGTTAGGAAATGGATTCCCGGTTTCGGGATCTATATAAAAGCTAGCGGTTCTTGTTATGGTAGAGATTCCTGCGTAATTATTGCCTAAATAATTGGTAGTGGCACCGATCCACCAATATTTAGGATCTCTGTATTCCACCCCTAATGCATAAGCGAGTTGCGGTCCCTGAGATAGTTTCTGGCCCTTAATTTTTGACACCCCCAAGATACTAGTGCCTAGCGAGTTTATCATGTCTTCCTCGGCACCTGCAGTATCAAAATTTATGGTAACAAAGGGATCGCTCGCGTAACTATATTTGCCCACTGCCGCCACACCTGACAATTTTACGGAGGAAGACACCTGATATTCCAACCCCAATTCCGTTCCCATATGTAATTTATCCAAATCACTGACCACTTCCTGTACAAAATCGCTCCCGACCCCTGCATCCACAAAGAAAAAATTAATATCGGTGGTATTTTGAAAACGGGTATAAAATCCGGTAACCCTCCCAGTCAGTTTTGGCATCCTCAAATAATAGTTAATAGCTACAGTAGTGATCTTTTCACTCTGGAGGTCAGGAACCACCTCATTATTTTCTCTAGGATTTATAAAAACATTTTGATAGACTGGAGCCTTCATAATATAGGCTCCCTCTAAGGCCACCCTATGTCTCCCGTTAAATTTGTAAGTAAATCCACCCTTGGTGCCAAAATTGAAAAATTCAACTTTGCTTCCCTCTCCCAAAGAATTATCATAAAAACGCTGGTTTCTAAATAAGCCTTCTCGTTGATAGGAAGTGGTGGAATAGTTTGCTGCTACAAACCCCTCCCATCTGCTCTTTGTAACACTAAACTGGGAGAATAGGTCCCAAATATTTGACTTCATCTTATAGGCATAATTAAACTTATCCCCGTCCCCCTTTTTTAGGCTTCCTTCCACATCGTTTTCAGTATTGGAAAAAGGATCAATATCCTCGTGAAATACACTTCCCAGTAGGTCTTTGATCTGGGCGTAATTATCAGATTCTAAATTGCGATAGGTCCCTCCAAAATCCAACTTTATCCATGGACTTATTCGGTAATTACCTACACTGTTTACGCTTAATTGGGAATCTTCTGAAGTATCATCATACAGTAAATAGGCAGCTTTCCCCTCCATTGAAGCAGTTGAATTTGCCTGATAAAGTCGATTCCAGTTTAACTGCGGATTATCCAAAAACCCATCCTTCGCCATATTGGCACTAACAAAATTGGCTCCTATAGGGCTATTTATATAAAAACTCGGCAAATATCGATAGTAGGTCGGGTCTGGATTAGGAGCGTTATAATAGCCCATCCTACTTCTGGCATCTGTCCCAAATTGATAGGAAATCCCGGTAGTTACATCCAATTTATGAGAACTGTAAAAATGATTGAGCATTAGTATCGGCTCTGCGACCTTTCTTTCCCTTGCATTCCGTATTTCCCCGTTCTGCTTGCCCCAGTAAGGATTATAGGTTTTTCCCATTACATTAAAAACTTCCTCAGTTATCGCCGAAGATCTGCCCCTTCTATTGGGTGTCATTAAGGTAGTTAACAAAAAACTGTGTTTTGTATCTACGGCATATTCCACAGCTCCAAATAAGGAATAGGCATCATATAAGGTACCCTGTATATACCCTTCCTCTGCCCAACGTCTTGAAGCCGATATACTGTAACTAAGCCCATTTTGCCCTCTTCCGGAGGATAGGGTGGCCATTAATCGTCCAGCATACGTCCTATTGGATGCCGAGCTTGATATGCGAATACCCTTTCTAAAACCAGATGGTCTGGTATTTATATTGGTGACCCCTAATATGCCCCCAAAGGAATGGTCGGACAACTGAAGGCCATGTGTAAATTCTTGATTTCGGGTTACATCATTTAACCCGCCCCAGTTATTCCATTGTGGCCTACCATTTATCATTTTATTCATGGGGATACCATTTATAAGGACTAGACCATTTTCCGATCCATATCCCCTGACCCTAAAAAATGCCTGTCCAAAATCGAATGCAGCCCTGTTAAGAAAAACATCTTTACTGGCCTGTAACATCCCCGAAGTAATAGAACTCATTTCATCTTCCAACAAATCAGAATCTGTAAGGGTTATAAGGTTATCAGATTTCTCATAGGCGATATCCCTTTCCAAAAAAATAGTTCCAAGATTTACTGCTTGGTCGGTGACCATAAAAGGGATACGTTTGGAAATATAATCTGGCGCATGAATCGTTAAAATATACTCTTCCTTGGGGATTGCGGAAAAAGAAAATTCACCGCTAAAAGCATCTGGCGTGGCCACCTGCACCCCCAACAGCTCCAATTTCACACCCTTCACTATTTTATGATCATAATTATCCGAAATTATTCCTCTTACCTCAATTTTATCTTGTGTCGAAGCCTGAATACTGCCAAGCATAAAAAGCGATAAAACTAAGGGCCTAACCATATAATAGACTTCAACTTTATTGAAAAATAATATAATATATTAATAATTGACAGATAAATCGCCATCGTTACTAAGATTAATACTGTTTTTTTGTTAAATTACTAATTCTTTCACTAGAAACATGGGCTGTAAAATAGTTTTCCTGATATTCTTTTCACTGCTATTCCGGATGTATTCCCAGGAAAGCAAAAGCTATGAAATTCGCACTATTGCCTTTTATAATGTAGAAAATCTGTTTGATACCCAAAACGACTCCCTCACGTTTGATGACGATCGTACCCCCACGGGAAAAGACCAATGGACCGAAGAGCGCTATTGGGACAAACTGAACAATATCACCAAAGTATTATCCGAAATAGGAAGGGAAGTGACCAATAACGCGCCAGATATAATTGGGCTTTGCGAGATTGAGAATAGGGCGGTTTTGGTAGATGTAATAAATCATCCAAATTTACAGGGACTAGAATACGATATAGTACATTTTGATTCCCCAGACGAACGGGGTATAGACGTGGCACTCTTATATAGAAAAGCGGTGTTCCTCCCCACTTCTTTTAGCAGTCATAGGCTACTGCTCACCAAACAGGACGACTTTAGGGATTACACCAGGGACCAATTGGTAGTAGGGGGACTTCTGGACGGCGAAGAGCTGTATTTTATTGTAAACCATTGGCCTTCCAGGAGCGGAGGAGAGGCTAGGAGCAGACCCAACCGTATAGCCGCAGCCAAATTGAATAAAAGAATTATAGATTCCATTACCCGACAAGTACCTGGAGCAAAAATAATTAGTATGGGAGATCTTAACGATGACCCAATAGACCACAGTTTAAAAAAGATATTAAAAACTAAAAGCAAAGAAGAGATTATGGAACCTACTGACCTTTATAACCCCATGGAGAATCTCCATAAAAAGGGTATAGGCTCCTTGGCCTATAGGGATCGGTGGAATCTATTTGATCAACTATATTTTACCGCCAACCTGTATTTAGATCCTTCCTCGGGATATAAATTCTGGAAGGCGGGTATTTTTAATCCACCTTATCTAATAGATAAAAAAGGAAAGTATAAGGGATATCCCTTGCGCACTTATGCCAATGGCAATTATATTGGTGGCTATAGCGACCATTTCCCGGTATATATCTTCTTAATAAAGCCCCTACACTAAACTTTATTGTGGTAGGGAGAGCTTAATGTTCCTCCATTTCACTTTAATACCTCCACCATCGTGTATCTGAAGGGCAATGGAACCATTTGCTTCACCAATTTTGTCATCTTTAATCCTTACCATTTCAGTACCATTTAACCAAGAGATTAGGGTACCTCCAGAAAGCCTAATCTTCATGGTATTCCATTCGCCTTCCTTAAGAACTTTATCTTTGGATGGATCTGGTTTTATTAACCACCCTCTTCCATAGGATTCGTATACACCCCCAGTATCATGACCTGGAGGGGCAACTTCTACCTGCCATCCACTTACTTTGGTCCCGTCTATAGTAGAGCGAATAAAAACGCCACTGTTGCCGTCCGCCTCTTGTTTAAATTCTAGGCTAAGTTCAAAATCCTTATAGTGCTCATCCGTTGCCAAATATCCGTATTGTTTATCAGGACCACTTTCACAAACTAATAAGCCGTCTTCCACATACCATTTTTCGGTACCATAGATAGTCCAACCGCTAAGGTCTTTCCCATTAAATAGGGATATTTCTTGTGCCATCATCGATATGGCCATGAACGAAAATAGAATAGATAGTAGATTTTTCATATTGAAAATAAATGTGGTTAAATTAAATGTAGATTAAATCGCCATAGAGACACCCTACACCTCAACTTATCAGGAAATAGGGAGGCTCTAAGACTGTAATAAATATTAGTTAAGCCATTGAGCCCAAGGAATCCTACTTAATATAAGCAATAATCCCAATCCGTAAAAAATGGTAATGGTCTTAAATTTACGTTTGGCCTCCAATATTTTCTTGTGCTTGGACCAGCCAATGGTAATGAATACCAACGCTATGATATTGATAAAAGGATGTTCTACCGCCAATAGGCGTGCTGCAGAATTTAATCCTCCCATTCCTAATTCCTGAATGGCATTCAATCCTTTAGGAGAAACAAAAAATAGCACTAGTCCCACCAAGAGTTGTAAATGTGCCAAGATCATGGCAAACAGGCTAATTCTAAAATCCTTGGTCAAGGTAAAGTTCTTTTTTCCTGTCCACCCTAAAATAGCATTGGCGACCGCCAAAAATAGTACGGCCAAAGCCACATAGGCCAAATAAGAATGAGTGTGTAATAATGCTTCGTACATGGTTATCAAATTTTAGCCCTAAATGTAATGAATTTTAAGTATAAAAAAACCCCGCCGATGGCAGGGTTTTAATTTTTGTTTAGAGGCGAATTTTAATTAAAACTATATCTAAGTCCTAATTGCATCTGCCATCTAGAGGATTGCAAACCAGAATCATCTATAATATTGGTTGTTTCAGTAGATCGCGGGTCAAAAGAAAATTGAGGTGTGGTGCCATCTGCTGCAAAACCTTCAAAATCGAAAAGACCTACCTGATTATAGTTAGCGAATGTTCTAACTCCCCATTCCTTATTCAAGAGATTGGTGAAATTGAATATGTCTGCTGTAACTTCAATGATGTGTCTTTTCTTTCCGAACATGAGCCCAAATTCTTGAGCTACTTTCAAATCGATAATATGAGACCAATCCGATCGGTCAGCATTTCTTTCTGCAAATTTACCCTTTCTACTTCTTAGGTAATCATTCCCGTCGATAAATGCACTTAAAGTAGCATATTGCTCCACAGCAGTTAAATCATTTGTGTCAACCAAAAGCGCATCACTGAAACTGGAAGGCACATAAATTAATGAGGAGAAAGAGCCCGTATCAGACAATAGACTACTAGTGTTATAGATATAACTAAATGGTGATCCTTCTGCACCTTCATAGAAAATACCTATTCTAGTTTTTAAATTATCACTCCATTTCAACTCTATAGTGGAGTTGGCAATTACTCGGTGTCCCGGTGAAAAATCTGATCTTGAAAGTACAGGTCTATTAGAACCATTAACGGTTTCCAAATTTCTCCACTGAGAACTATTTTGAGAAGATGTAGCATCGATAAGAACATCAGAATCACCATAAGAATAAGTTGCTTGTGTCCTAATATCGATCATTGGTCCAAAAAAGCTTTTTGTCAAAGTACCTGATACATTGTATGAACTACCTTCTCCGGTATTATACCCAAGGTAAACATCACTGTAGGTTCTATCCACTTTTGCAAAGCCATAATTTGGTCTAGATCCAGGGCCAGTGGTATTAAATTGTGGTCCTGCCAAGTTTAAATTCTCAAAGGCTACTGCAGTAATGTTATCGTTCCAGATAAAATCTGCCGAGAAAACTACACCACCGGGTAACTTTTGATCGATGGCAATGTTTGTTTTAAACACCTGTGGCATTTTAAAGTCCTTAGCATATAAATCTATTTGCCCACCAACGGAACCACTACCGGGTGCGGGATCGGCAAATTGGCCTTGAGGGTCAGGATTAAAAGCAGGTACATTATTTCCGGTCAATTGAATATAGCCAGCCGTAATACCGTTATTGTTATAGGCTCCTCCAGGCCATACCAAAGGTATTCTAGAAGTGAACACTCCTAACCCTCCTCTAATTTGAGTAGAACGATCACCATTAACATCCCAATTAAAACCTACTCTAGGCGCAAAATGAACATTTGCATCAATCCCTTGCCCTACCCTAGCTCCTTGTAAATCCTTTCCTGCAGCCTCTAACAAAGCTACGGATCTTGTATTAAAATCCTGATTATCTAGACCATCTGCCCAAAAAGGAACGTCTATTCTAACTCCCATAGTAAACTTGAAGTTATCGGTCACGTTCACTTGATCTTGGACATACAAACCAAATTGGAATAAATCAAATTCTGCTGCACCTTGAGAGTCATCTCCAAATCCTCCCAAAAGAGAGTAACCATATCTATATCTGTTGGCCGGGTTTCCACCCATGAAATCAGATAAATTACTAAAGCGATAGTCTCCAAAATTCTGTCTGAAGAATACATTTTTAGAGGAAGAGAATTCGTTATTGGTACCTATCGTAATATTATGTCTTCCTGCATAAATTTCAAAATTATCGGTAATAGTCAAATTACTTTGCTCCAATAAATTAGCGGTGGAAAAAGCTTCAGAACCAAAATTAATGGATGTTCCAGCTACATCAGAGATTTGAACTGAGGGAAAACCGGCTCCATTAGGATCTCTATCATCATTTACCGAGGTATAACCTATAACCAGATTATTTGCCATATTTTGTCCAATCTTGGTATTGAGCTCTAAGGCTGTAGAATTGGTAATGGATTCTAAATTTATAGCCCCATTAAAAAAGTTAATAGACCCACCATTGGAAGAAGGCGCATCTAACTCTACGGCCTTAACATAACTGTGTTTTAAAGACAGTTTATTATTTTCATTGATATTCCAGTCGACCTTTGCTATCAATTTATCGCTCACTAAAGAAGAAGTGTTGTTGGTATAGCCACCCGCATCATATCCATAATTAGCCTTTAGTAAATTAGCAAGGTTGTCTAGGTCAGCTGCTGTAGCATTACCGTCGTAATTGTCTATATTAAATGGTTGAGGAGTCTCATTCTCTTGTCTTTCATAATTAACAAAGTAGAATAGCTTATCCTCTATAAGGGGCCCACCTACTCTAACACCATATGTCTTAGCAGTAAAGTCTTCTAGCTTAGAACGCTTACCATCCGAACCTACAAGGCCTGCAGGAGTTTTACCGGTCAAACTTTGGTTTCTTAAAAACCCATATACAGAACCTTCGATACTATTTGTTCCAGATTTGGTAATAGCATTTATACTACCTCCGGCGAAACCAGATTGTCTAACATCAAAAGGGGCTACATTTATTTGAAAGGACTCTATGGCATCTAATGATATTGGACTAACTCCCGTTTGCCCACCATTAGTACCATTGGCAGCTAAACCAAAAACATCATTATTCACCGCACCATCAATAAATATTGCATTAAAACGGTTATTTTGACCACTAATGGAAATTACGTCATCCCCAGTAACCTTAGCCTGTGGTGTAAGCCTTGCAAAATCTGAAATGTTCCTAGAAATTGAAGGTAAGTTATTTACCTGCCTTTGACTTACATTGGTTTCGGCTCCCGTTTTACCCGAATCAAAAATACTATTGGTCTGACCGATTACAATCACCTCTTCAAGTGCGTTAAAGGACTCACCCAGTTCAACCCTGATTTTTTTTGAATCACCCAATTGTAAATACACATCATTGTACTCACTGTTTTCAAAACCTACGTAGGAAATGGTAATTTTATAGGGTCCACCAACTCTCATATTGGATATCCTATAAAATCCATCAAAATCCGTTATGGCACCATAAGTTGATCCCGAAGAAGTATGAACCGCCACAATGTTGGCACCAAATAATGGAATGTTTTCATTATCCAATACCCTTCCGTTAATGGAAGATGTTGTCACACCCTGTGAAAATCCAATCGCCGTGCATAAAAACACCGCAAAAACCAAGTAAATTTTTTTCATTTTTCTTGAGTTAAAGAGTTTTAAATTCAAGCTGCAAAAATGTTATATTTTTTGCAGCCAAATATTAAAACTATGTTAAATTAGTTAAGGCAAATTTAACATAAAACTCAAGTATATAATTGCTAAACAAGAAGTTACAGGTGATTATTGGAATTATTTAGTCTTTCCCCTTAATTCTTAAATAAATCTAAAAGATTTAACGTAGATACATCATGATTCGCAATATCATCTCCCTCTATATCACTGAGAATTGCGGTTGCAAGTTGCTTCCCCAATTCCACTCCCCATTGGTCGTAACTGTAAATATTCCAAATTACCCCCTGCACATATATTTTATGCTCGTATAAGGCAATTAGGGCACCCAAAGATTTTGGAGTCAATTTGTCCAAAAGCAAGGTATTAGTAGGCTTGTTGCCTTCAAATACTTTAAATGGGAGTATTTTGTTTATGGAAGATTCATCCTTATTGTTGGAAAGAAGTTCTTTCTTCACGTCTTCGGGCGACTTCCCATTCATCAGCGCTTCGGTCTGCGCAAAGAAGTTGGCCATTAGTTTATTGTGATGATCCTTGTCCCCGTATAATGATTCCTTAAACCCAATAAAATCTGTAGGAATTACTTTGGTTCCCTGATGAATTAATTGAAAAAATGCATGTTGGGAATTGGTTCCTGGTTCTCCCCAAATAATGGTGCCAGTTTGGTAATCTACTTTCTGCCCGTTTCTATCCACACTTTTTCCGTTACTTTCCATGACTCCCTGTTGTAGATAGGCTGAAAAACGGGATAAATATTGTGAATAAGGTATTATGGCTTCAGTCTCGGAACCATAAAAATTATTGTACCATATACTGATAAGCGCCAAGACCACAGGAATATTCTCTTCAAAATCTGCAGTTTCAAAATGGTTATCCATTTCATTGGCACCGGTTAGCATCTCACTAAAATGTTCATAACCTACTGCTAGGCAAATGGAAAGTCCCACTGCACTCCATAGGGAAAATCTACCTCCCACCCAATCCCACATTGGGAAAACATTTTGTGGTACTATCCCAAATTCCTCTATTTTCTCAGTATTGGTAGAAACAGCAGCAAAATGCTTGGCCACATCTTTTTGGGCAGCAGATTTTAAGAACCATTTCTTTATCGTAGTAGCATTTGTTAAGGTTTCCTGAGTAGTGAAGGTTTTGGAAACTACCACAAATAGGGTGGTTTCTGGATCCAATCCTTTTAAGGTTTCGTGCACATGATCTCCATCCACATTACTAACAAAATGCATTTTAAGATGGTTGCCATAGAATTTAAGAGCTTCTACGACCATTGCAGGACCAAGATCGGACCCACCAATCCCAATATTTACCACATCGGTAAAGGCTTTACCTGTATATCCTTTTGCAGATCCAGAAATTATAGAATCGGAAAACTGCTTCATCCTATTTCTAACGGCATATACCTCGGGCACAACATTTACACCATCTACCTTTATAACGTCGGTTTCCTTTGCCCTAAGCGCAGTGTGCAACACCTCCCTACCTTCGGTTTCATTTATGACCTTTCCTTTAAATTGATCGCGGATAGCATTTTTTAACCCTACTTCCTCAGCGAGTTGCAGGAGAAGATCCATAGTTTCCTCTGAAATTCTGTTTTTGGAATAATCTACGGTAAAATCGTTCCAAGTAATGGTGAATTTATTTGCCCGATCTGGATTTGACCCAAAATACTCCTCCAAAGTCTTGGCCGAAGTATCTTTAAAATGAGAGGTTAATTTTTTCCAAGCTTTGGTTTTTGTAGGGTTACTGTGATCTAAGGACATATTAATCATTTAGTGTTAATAGCTGCTCCTCTGGGAGTTCTATATATTCTATACAGTCTAACTTGCTTTTAAATGGAGCTATAAAGGCTAAGTATTGTGTTTTTAAACTATCGGCAATTGGGTCTGCAGTAGGCAATTTTTCTCTTAAAGGGTCTACTTGATGCCCGTTTTTCCAAAAGCGGTAACAAACGTGTGGGCCACTGGTATTCCCGGTCATCCCAATCCATCCAATAACATCTCCCTGCTTTACGAATTGCCCCCTTTTTACATTTTGCGCCTTCATGTGAAGGTATTGGGTACTGTAGGTTCCGTTGTGCTTTATTTTTACATATTTACCATTCCCACCCCTTCTGGTGGACTCCTCCACTGTACCACTTGCCGTAGCTAGGATAGGAGTTCCTAAAGGAGCAGCATAATCCGTCCCTTTATGCGGACGCACTTTATTGCCGTAATAGGCAATTCTTCTATTGAGGTTATATCTGGAGGAAATTCTGCTAAACTGTACTGGAGACCTCAAAAATGCACGTCTTAAGTTCTTTGCTTCCTGATCGTAATACTCCCTAATATTCCTTATAGAATCCGTGACAAAGTTAAAGGCGTAAAACGGCTCCCCGTTATGTTCAAAATAAGCCGATTCTATTTGTCCTGAACCTGCATAGATAGAATCGTTGATATATTTCTCTTTGTAGATTACTTTAAATTTATCACCCTTTTGCAGCCTAAAAAAGTCGATGTTCCATGCGTAGATTTCCGACAGGCGATTTGTGATATTATAATCTATGCCCTGCTCTAAAATAGCTTCCGACAAAGAAGATTTTATAATCCCTGAGGCTTCGCGTTCCACGTATTTTACCTTTTGCTTTTTTCTATAGGCCACTACGCTATCTCTCAAATCAACCACAGTGTAATTAATAGGGTCGTTCTGATAAATAAATACTTGGGCAGTATTACTAGTGTCTTTGGATTTTAAAATTAAATAAGGCTTTCCTACGTTGAATTTACGAACGTCAAAAGTATCTTTAAAATTTTCTGTAATAGCTGCTATTTTCGGGTAATTTACTTTATTTCTCAGCATTATTTCCCCGAAGATATCCCCTTTTCTCACGGTATCCCTTAGCACTTCAAAATCTTCAAGATTAAACCCGAACTGCATTACGGCAACTGGTTTTTTTATAGTGACCACTTCCACCAATTCACCTCTTTGATGCTTATCATCTTTACAGGAGACAACCAATACTAAACTAAAAATCAGGGCCCAATACTTACTCATCGCTATTTTTTTACTTTTTCTGGGTTAAAGATATGGTCTACCCATTGTTTTCCCCAATTATTTAACTCTTGTTTGGTATATAGTTCTGGAAAAAAAATCACCTTTTGGAAACTTGGCGGTAAATATTCCTTCCAATTGGTTCCTCCGGTAGCTTCAATTTGGGCATTATCCTTAGTTAAATAGCGATAGGCCGATCCCATGTGCATTAAAGGCCAATTTACATTGGCGTTCATATCCAATGCCTTTAACGCTTCAACCAAAGTTTTATTATCCTTGGCTTCCTGCGGAAGCTGTAGGTACTTATCATATATAGTACTATTTTCTACTTGCTTCGCTATCCTGATCAATCTTGGAGTATATCGGTACTCGAACTGTTTTAAGGTCAGGGTCTTTTCACCGGTCACCTTATCTGTGGCTCCCTTTTTCCAATAGATATGTTCGTACAACTCCTCAAGAGTACTATTTGAAGAGAAATCTTCACGTTCGGAATAATGGACCAAATTCTCCATGGAGGTAGCGTAAAGCTCTATCATCCTATACTGAGCAGATTGAAATCCGCTAGCCGGCAACAAGGCCATTCTATATTGCATAAACTGCTCCCTTTGCATTCCTTTGATCATTACGCTAAAAGAAGAGATTAAGACTTGATAATAGCTATTGATACGATTGGCTTTTTCTATAAAGAAATCTAAATCCTGGGATTTATCGTCAACAAGTTGTTTTTGTTCGTGCAGAATGAGCTTAAAATAAAGTTCGGTAATCTGATGGTACATTATAAATATTTCCTCATCAGGAAAATGGGTTCTAGGCACTTGGATACTTAGAAGGGTATCCAAATTAATATAATCCCAATACGTAAGATACCGTTGGTAAAGCAAGCCATCTAAATAAGAACTAAGATCTTGCCCGGAGTCCCTGTATTTTTCTTCTAATTTGGAAATCTGGGAATCTATATGCTCTTTATCCATTTTTAATCCATTATAATTTTAAATTGATGCTTAAGTCCATTATAACCATCCAAATCTGCTTTTATGGAGCCAACCCTGATATCTGCCTGAATTCTAATGGGAATTTTGTTATCGTCATTAGAAACCCATAACGACAAGCTTTCTTGCGCCTTAAACACCCTTCCAGATTGGACATAAGGCCTAAACTTCAGGCATTCTACCTTGCCAAATTTTGTTTTTAGGATTTCTTTACCTAAATATTTAAGCTTAAATTTAAATACCCCATCATCGTCATAAAGCACATCAAGATTTATCGACTTACCTTCTTCCAAATCTTCGAATATGTAATTGTTGCGAAGAAAATAAAAGGCCGAAACCAAATCTTGGATATCCTTTTGGATGGTAAAATTAAACTTTTTATCGTTTTTCTTATCGTTTAATACCGCAATATCGGTTTTATAATCAAAATTCACCTCGATATCCTTGGTATATCCGCCCTCATTTATTTTCCTAATAAACTTATAGGGCCTACCGTCTTGCTGATCAAAGTAACTTTCGTAGGTGTCATCAACCTTAAAAAATATACTTGCGAAACCAGCAGTTTTTCCATTTCCCACAACGTGATATACAGGAATCCCGTTTAAATTTTCGGATGTTAGGTGCAAGGTGGCATAGCTGGCATTTAAAAATCCATAATGAATTCGAAATTTGAGCCATTCGCCAGGCTGAAAAGCCGACATCTTTGGTGAATCCTCTTCCAAAAATTCAGTTGTGGTATTCCACTTAGGTGGATGATTCTGCGAATTAATGGAAAGTCCTACAATTAAAACCAGAATAACACTAATCTTTTTCATATTCTTTTGCTGTTGTAAAATTAATAAAAACATTTGAATTGTGCCTTTATTCGCTACTACGTAAACAAGAATTATTCCAAAGTATTGTTATACAAAAAAAGCCCAGTCGTAAAACTGGGCTTTCCTAAATAACCAACCAAACTTTAAATTATGAAAAACCAATACTTAAAGTTGCAAGGGAACCACCCCTTGCGAGTACAAATTTAATACAACTCTTAGTTCTGAAATAGCTTTTAACTTACTTTAACGCTTCCCTTAACACAATTTAATATAAACGTTGGGGAAATTAGCAAATAGTTAAGAAAAAACGGCTTGTTAGAGCGTTCCTCGTGACTCTTGCTCCCTTTCGATTGCCTCGAACAACGCTTTAAAATTTCCCTTCCCAAAAGATTTTGCCCCTTTTCTTTGAATTATCTCAATAAACATAGTAGGTCTATCTAGAATTGGCTTGGTGAATATCTGCAAAAGATACCCTTCCTCATCCCTATCTATAAGTATTCCCAACTCCCTCAATGGCGCCAGATCTTCATCTATCTTACCTACCCGATCCAGAACGTCCTCATAATAACTGGACGGAACGGTAAGAAACTCGACTCCTCTAGCTTTTAGGGAACCCACAGTCTCTATTATATTGTCCGTGGCCAATGCCATATGCTGTACTCCCGCCCCATTATAAAATTCTATATATTCCTCTATCTGGGATTTTTTTCTCCCCTCTGCAGGCTCGTTGATTGGAAATTTGATACGTCCGTTGCCATTGCTCATCACTTTGCTCATAAGGGCCGTATATTCCGTTGAAATATCTTTATCATCAAAAGACACCAATTGCGAAAAGCCCATTACTTTAGCATAGAACTGACACCATTTATCCATTTCATTCCACCCTACGTTGCCCACCATATGATCTATATATTTAAGACCCAAATCCGAAGGTTTATATAGAGGATCCCAATTTCTAAAACCGGGCATAAATACTCCCTTGTAATTTTTCCGCTCCACGAACACGTGTACTGTTTCCCCGTAAGTATGTATTCCGGATAGCACCACCTCACCTTCGGCATCTTTCCTAACCCTAGGCTCCATATAACTTTCCGCACCCCGGTTCACCGTTTCTATATAACTTTGCCTAGCATCATCTACCCATAGCGCTATAACTTTTACACCATCTCCATGCGCATCTATATGCTTGTTGATATCTCCTCCAGATTTTAAGGGAGAAGTCAATACCAATTTAATTTTATCTTGCTGAAGCACATAGGAAACCCTATCTTTAAGTCCGGTTTCCAAACCCGCATAGGCCAAAGGCTGAAAACCCCAAGCAGACCTATAATAATGCGCTGCCTGTTTGGCATTTCCCACATACAGCTCTACGTAGTCCGTTCCCAATAGAGGAAGAAAATCTTCTACCCCCAAGTTCTCCTTGGGCAATTTTAAGGGTGTTTTATCTGCAGCCATAATCGTATTATTTTTTAATAGAAATATAATTTGCGAGGGCTGTGACAACTGCTTTCTCCAAGAAATTCCTGGCCATTTTACCTCATCGCTCTAAAATAAGCGACAACCCCTATTTTGCAGTATAGCATCTTAAAATACTTGTCGCTTAAATAACAAATATCGCAATAAATATCATCCTATTTTGTTAATTAATATTATTTGGAGGCCATAAACATTAAGGGGGTCCTTAAAACCAATACCCAACACTGAAGAAGAGATGATTTTCCTTTTGCTCGGGAGAAAAAGTATAATAGAACTGAATGGGACCAATAAAGGATTCAAGACCGTAACCAATACCATAGCCAGAAAACTCTGGTTCCTTAAACCAATCTGCGGTCCTAAAAAGGTCATCTCCTACATTGGCGAAATTTGCCGTAATAAGAATATGATTTTTAGGCACAAACTCATAATCTATCTTGGCTGTTGTCTTAACAAAACTATTTCCTACAAGGCTCAAAAAATCATATCCATAAAAGGGAATTGCATTGTTTACCAAATGGGTGCCAAAACCTCCCAATATAAAATCCATTGAAGCAACGGGTGAAATACCCCATTTAAATCCGCCTTCAGCTTCTAAATTTAGATAGACCTTATTGAAAAGTGAGAATGCACCCCCCATTCTGGCCTTGCCTATGGAAAACTCCTTGAAATTATTATTAAAATCTGACGACAATACATAAAAGTGAAAATCACCGTCGAAAAACAGTCCTTTGGTGGGGAAGAAAATATCATCATAAGTATCATAGGTCAGCTTACCGTAAGCACTGTAAAAATTACTATTCTCAAAATAGGTTCTACTATTAGACGGAACGGTAGAAGACGTACTAGTAGTATCCGCAACATTTAGCGTTTTAGTGCTGTATTTCAACAACTTATGCTCCAATCCCAAAGTAAATGCAAATTCTTCCTTCAATACCGTTTGCACATATACCTGGTTGGTAAGATCTGTGGCACTCAGATTTATTTTTTGGATATTGGAACTAGCATCTACCTCAAAATTGGATCTTATCAAATCAAAATCTATCTCCTTGTTAAAATCATCGAAATTGGAATTTATACCGAAACTCCAGTAAAACCCTTTATCCACATAATACTCCAAATTATACCTAAGATTATCCCCTATAATAATATCGAACGAGGCCACATCATCATCCATTAAAAAGTTCTTCTTAGTTAGATTTGCAATTCCGGCACTTTTATACAGATCATCATAATGCAAGCCCAACCTGATAAACATTTTGTCCGGATTTTCTGTTACGTTGAGCAGCAGGCCAACCCCATCACCATTACCCAACATCTCGTATTTTATGGACCTAAAGTTACCGGTGGCCGACAAGTTATTGATACCCCTTTGTAATTTAGCAAAGGTAATATCATCATCTACGTTAAACCGAAGCTTACCCATGATATAGGCCCTAGAATAATTGTAATTCCCCTGTATCATCAGCTCATTTACATGAATGGTATCCTTGAGTTTTGCTGGAATTACCCCTCTTTTTTTAACAAACGGGTCACCCGCCAACTTCACCAAATCATCAAATTTTAAGCGAGCCGCCACTTCTCCTTTATCTATTATGGCACTGCCATAATTAAAATCGATTACCGAATATTCCTTTATATCAGGGGTGATGTAAATATCGGTCAGTTCCGATTTTTTTTCCATATCCCTCACTGTTCTATAATTGTTAATCTGCAGAAGAATTTCCGTAGCGGAAACTAGATTTTCCCGATCGGAAAGGCCGTGTTGAACATCGACTCCTATAATAATATCGGCTCCCATTTTTTTCACTTCCCTCAAGGGATAGTTATTGACCACCCCACCATCAATTAACACTTTCCCATCTAACTCCACTGGTCTAAATAGGGAAGGAAAAGTCCCGCTGGCTAAAATAGCCTGTGGCAAATACCCATGATCTAAACGCACTTCATCCCCAGTTTCTATATCGGTAGCTATGCAGACAAACGGAATTTTTAATTTGCTAAAATCCTTTACGTCCTTTACATGATAAAGCAATCTCACAAACTCGTTATAAATACTTTGCCCTCCAGAAATGGCTTGCGGTATGGTTATTTTAAATCCATTAAAAGGAAGGGTAATGGCATATCTTTCCGAATCTTCCTTCTCATAGAATGTTTTGGAGCTTCTGGGCACATTATCCTGGATTAGGCTCATAAAATTGGTGCTCCTAAATATGGAATCTAGTTCGGAAGCCGTGTATCCCGACGCGTAGAGCGCCCCCACGATAGCCCCCATACTGGTACCCCCTATATAGTCTATTTTTACACCCGCTTCCTCAATAACCTTTAGTGCACCTATATGGGCCAAGCCCTTGGCTCCACCGCCACTAAGGACAAGCCCTATTTTTAAATCTTTATGCTTATTAGAATCCTGTCCGCGAAACGCAGTAGAAAAAATGATTAAAAATAGGAGCATCAAGTATTTTGGCATTTTACTAAATTAGGGGTTTAATGAAAGGATTCATAAATTATTTTCGCCTTGGAATTACCTACGGTTTCCGCAAGCTCTTCCAGAGAGGCTTCTTTGACCCTTTTTACAGATTTATATTTTTTTAACAGTTCCTCTACTGTCTTCTTACCTATGCCTTTAATTGCTTCCAGTTCAGAATCAATAGCCGCCTTACTCCTCTTATTCCTATGAAAGCTAATCCCAAATCGATGCGCTTCGTTCCTAAGTTGTTGGATGATTTTTAGGGATTCGGACCTTTTATCCAAATATAGGGGAATGGGGTCGCCCGGGAAATATATTTCTTCCAATCTTTTGGCTATGCCCACAATGGCAATTTTCCCTCTAAGACCTAATTCATCCAAACTTTTTAAGGCAGATGAAAGCTGCCCTTTACCCCCATCTATAACTATAAGTTGCGGCAAGGATTCACCCTCTTCGGTCAATCGTTTATACCGCCTAAAGACCACCTCTTCCATAGAAGCAAAATCATCTGGACCGGAAACCGTTTTAATATTGTAATGCCTGTATTCCTTTTTCGTTGGTTTTCCATCCCTAAACACTACACATGCCGCAACAGGATGGGTACCTTGGATGTTGGAATTATCAAAACATTCTATATGTCTGGGCTCTTTTGCTAGTCGAAGATCAGTCTTCATTTGCGCCATGAGCCTATTGGTATGCCTGTCCGGATCAATAATTTTTATTTGCTTAAATCTGTCCAGACGGAAAAATTTAGCGTTTCGCTCAGATAGCTCCAATATCTTTTTCTTATCCCCCAATTTGGGTACCACAATTTTTAAATGGTCCTCCAGAGCTATCACATACGGAAGGTAAATTTCCTTGGATTGCGAATTAAACCGTTGCCTAATCTCCACAACCGCCAACTGAAGCAACTCGGCATCAGTTTCATCCAATTTTTTCTTGATTTCCATGGTATGGGAGCGTATGATGGACCCATGGGAAAGCTGTAGGAAATTTACATAGGCAAATGCCTCATCTGAAACAATGGTAAAGACATCTACATTATTGATATTGGGATTTACTATCGTTGTTTTTACCTGATAGTTTTCCAAAACATCTATTTTATCCTTGATCTTCTGGGCTTCCTCGAACTTCATTTCCTGGGCCAAGGACTTCATTTGATCCCTAAAATAATGTAAGGACTCCTTAAAACTACCCTTTACAATCTCCCGTATATCAGCAATTTGCCGGTTGTAATCTTCCTCAGATTGCAAACCTTCACACGGCCCTTTACAGTTCCCCAAATGATATTCCAAACACACCTTATACTTATCGGCCGCAATTTTATCTGGGGATAGATCGTAATTACAGGTACGCAAGGAGTAAACACTTTTTATAAGATCCAGCAGGGTATGTACGGTCTTCATACTGGTATAGGGACCAAAATACTCTGATCCATCCTTAATATATCTTCTAGTAGGGAAGATCCTTGGAAACCGTTCATTTTTAATACAGATCCACGGATAGGTCTTGTCGTCCTTTAAAAGCACATTATATCTTGGCCTGTACTTTTTGATAAGATTATTTTCGAGAAGCAGGGCATCGGATTCGGTAGGAACCACTATATGCCTAATGTTTTTAATTTTCTTTACAAGAACCCTCGTCTTCCCGTACTCGTGATTTTTGTTAAAATAAGACGCAACCCTTTTCTTTAAATTTTTAGCCTTACCTACATAAAGTATCTTTTCTTCAACATCATAAAATTGATATACTCCCGGATTTTCCGGTAAAGATTTTAATTGTACATCGATAGGGGTATAGGGCATTTTATTAAGGTTTCTACGTTCTTAATTATCAAGGAAAATTACTACGTTTTTATCAAAGCACACAGGAATTATAAACTTTTAACGAGCTCCGAAAAATCAACTCCACCCTACGAGGGTGTCCGTAGGGATATTATGCAGCGAACTCTCAAAAACAATCGAATACTATACCTCATTTATCCAAAAAAAATCGTTTAAACTAATTTTTATCCGATTAAGCACCAAATCGCCCTGATTATGACTCAAATGGGTAAAAATATATAACGATTTGATAATCAGTTATTTATGTGTTATAAACATTCATAGAGCTGAAAACTATCACTTTAAAAACAAAATAATATGTTAAAATTTGTGTATTTCATCGATTAAATGGTGCGCTTTATAGATAAACTAGTGCTTTTTTAAGTACCTTTAAAAAAATCATAAAGCAGAATTGCAGATGGACAACTACATAATCACCCTAGCAACTTACTTAATTTTAATGGTTGTATTTAAGATTTATTATTATTTTAAGGTAGGAGTAAGAGAATAGTTATCCACAATTCCATTCTTGTTCCCCCAAATTTTTTAGAATCCAATCCGTAACTATGTTGAAAAAAGATTTGCGATTGAAATATCAAGAACGTCGCGAAAATCTTAGTATCCAGCAACTTGACGATTATAGTTTGGCCATTGCCAACCAACTTCTTAAAATCCCGATATGGGATTTTTCCTATTACCACCTATTCCTAAGTATTTCAGAGAAAAAAGAGATAGACACCAGTATGGTACTATCCATTTTACAAGGTAAGGATAAAAATGTGGTACTACCGAAAATGGTGGACCACCAAAATCTCATCAATTACCTACTGACTGATAACAGTATTATTAAAAAAAATCATTGGAACATTCCAGAACCGGTAGACGGGATTGAGGTTCCCCCAAAAAAGTTGGATGTTATCTTTATTCCCTTATTGGCTTTTGACCTTCAAGGCAACAGGGTAGGTTATGGCAAAGGTTTTTACGACACCTTATTAAAGACATGCAGACCAGATATTATAAAGATAGGACTATCCCTATTCTTGGCTGAGGACTTAATTTCGGACTCCGAACCTCATGATGTACCGTTGGATTATTGCGTTACTCCTGATCGGATATATTCGTTTTAGACTCGTTTATAGGATGTCCAAAAGCTTTTTTATTGAAGACGATCAAGATTCCTACACCAGTACTTATGGCCATATCTGCAATGTTGAAAACGGGTTCAAAAAAACGGAAATTATTTCCACCTACAAACGGGACCCAATCTGGCCACAGCACATCTATCATTGGGAAATAGAGCATATCTACCACTTTCCCATGAAAAATACTCCCATACGGCTCCGCTGAAAAAACTGTGGCCACTTGGGAATAACTGTCGTTAAAGATCATTCCGTAAAAAACTGAATCCAAGATATTACCAAGTGCCCCGGCAAAAATAAGAGACACTGCTATAATTAATGTTTTAGAAGAATTCTTTTTTATGGTATCAAAGAGCCAATAGCCTATTCCTACAATCGCAAACAATCTAAAAATGGTCAGTATCAGTTTTCCAACCTTATCAGAAATAGGGAAAATATCACTTAACTTGGTGCCCCAGGCCGCCCCTTCATTCTCAATAAATAATATTTTGAACCAATTAAATACGTCTATTGATTCTCCCAAAACAAAATGGGTCTTAATATAAATTTTGCTTACCTGGTCTATAAGGAGGATCAAAATTATAATGAAAAGCGATTTTTTTAAAGTCATTACTTACAAAATAGATTTGGCAAAAATAGTCATATTATTCGGTTTTCCTTATTGTGATATGTCCAGTTACGGAATTAAGGGAAAAATGGGATTCTCCCTTGGGGATAAAATCACTCATAAATTGCCCGTATTTAGTGATGGCGTCTATTTCAGCCCCTGTGGTAAGCACTTTTATACCTCCGCTTTGCGTAAAAACATCCACTACGCCCATTACTTTTCCTAGATAACATTCCCCATCATTTAAAGTAATCTTAAGGGATTTATAAGTACCGCTAACCTCTAGGTTGCTGCTATTCCCGTTCACTACTACTTGTAGTTTTTTGGGAATACTTATTATTAAACTTATGGAGATCACTTTATGGGCACTAAGTTTATCGTTTGGGTTTATAAAATTGGGTTGAAGTCCAGTTCCAATCCACAAGACAGAGTCCTCTTGCCTTAGGTTTAACATAAGATCTGTCATATACTCTCCCTCCATAGCCGCTAATACAGATATCCCCGGAGCATCCACCGTTTCCAATTGGACCGAAAAACAATTTCTAGAATCTATATGCACCTGTGAAATATTGGCGCTTTCAATGGTTTTAGTCACCTGCTTTTGCGCAATCAGGGTAGGGATGTTTCCTATAACAAGTAGGAGTAAGAAATATTTCATATACTAAAAAACGCCCTTTCAGGCGTTTTAGAAGTGTTTAGGACTGCATGTTTTTTGCTTCAATACTCAGGGTGGCATGGGGCACTAATTTTAGTCGCTCCTTGCTAATTAATTTTCCTGTCACACGACAGATCCCGTAGGTTTTGTTTTCAATCCGCAACAAGGCATTTTTTAAATCCCTAATAAACTTTTCCTGACGGATTGCCAGTTGCGTGTTTGCTTCTTTGCTCATAGTCTCAGAACCTTCCTCAAAAGCCTTAAATGTGGGCGAGGTATCATCTGTACCATTATTCCCATCATTCATATATGAACTTCTAAGCAAATCTAGGTGACTTTTTGCTTTGTCAATTTTTTCCTCAATCAGTACTTTAAATTCGCTTAAATCCTTATCTGCGTACCGTACTTTTAAATCATCGCCCATAATCTTAGTGTTTTACAATAAATAATCTGGTATTTACTTCATCAAAGGAAATCTCAATACCATTGTCCAAGCTTTCCTCAAATTTTAGTTCCGCTGCAAGTGTCTCAGTTTTAATATAGGCTATATTGCTTTCTACTGCTGCTTGCACAAAACCATTTTTTAATAATGTAATATCAATTCTATCAGTCACTTCAAACCCTGATTCCTTTCTCAGGTTTTGAATTCTATTCACTAGTTCCCTAGCAATACCTTCTTTTCTTAGGTCCTCATTGATAGATACATCCAAGGCTACTGTTAATGCACCTGAACTAGCCACCAACCAACCCTCTATATCTTGCGAGGAAATTTCTACATCCCCAAGCTGTAAATTAATGCTTTTATTATTAATCTGCAGCAATATTTCGCCATCTTGTTCAATTTTCAAGATATCATCCTGATCCAACTTGGCCACTTCGGCAGCGATCAACTTCATATCCTTCCCATACTTAGGACCTAAAGTCTTAAAATTAGGTTTTATTTGTTTCACCAAAATCCCTGAGGCATCATCCAACAGCTCAATTTCTTTTACATTAACCTCAGTTTTAATCAAATCCGCAACCGCTTCTATTTCCGATCTTTGTTTGTCATCCAGTACAGGTATCATTATCTTTTGTAACGGTTGACGCACCTTGATCTTCTCTTTTTGCCGTATAGACAATACCAATGAAGTAATGGTCTGCGCCTTTGCCATTTTACTTTCCAATTCCTTGTTCACCATCGTCGGATCGTACTTTGGGAATTCGGCCAAATGTACACTTTCAAACGGTTCTTTTCCTGTTGCATCGGTCAAATCCTTATAAAGTCGGTCCATATAAAAAGGAGCCACTGGTGCCGATAATTTTGCAACCGTTTCCAAACAGGTATAAAGTGTTTGATAGGCCGAAATCTTATCTTGCTGATAATCTCCCTTCCAAAAACGTCTTCTACTTAAGCGAACATACCAATTACTAAGGTTTTCCTGCACGTATTCCGATATGGCTCTCGTAGCCCTCGTAGGCTCGTAATCGCCATAAGCCTCATCCACCGTTCTTATCAACGAATGCAATTCTGACAAGACCCATTGATCGATCTCTGGTCTATCCTTCAACGGAATATCAGTTTCTGAATAATCAAATCCGTCAATATTAGTATAAAGCGCAAAGAAGGAATAGGTATTATACAAGGTGCCAAAAAACTTTCGTTTTACTTCTGCAATCCCTTCCACATCGAACTTTAAATTATCCCATGGGTTTGCATTGGTAATCATGTACCAACGGGTGGCATCCGGACCAAATTCATCCATAGTCTCAAAAGGATCTATGGCATTTCCCAATCGTTTAGACATTTTTTTCCCTTCCCTATCCAATACCAAGCCGTTGGAAACCACGTTTTTATACGCAACAGAGTCAAAAACCAAGGTAGCTATTGCATGCATGGTATAGAACCATCCCCTTGTTTGATCTACCCCTTCTGCGATGAAATCGGCGGGAAAAGTCTTGCCCTGATCTATTAAATCCTTATTCTCAAAAGGGTAGTGCCATTGGGCATAGGGCATAGACCCACTGTCGAACCATACATCAATAAGGTCGCTTTCGCGCTTCATAGGTTTCCCGGATGGCGAAACCAAAATAATCTGATCCACAATATTCTTGTGCAGGTCTATTTTGTCATAGTTCTCCTCGGACATATCCCCTACCACAAAATCCTTAAAAATATCTTCTTTTAGGACCCCGGCATCCACGGCCTTTTTCATTTCCTCTTTAAGCTCGGCCACAGACCCCACAAAAAGTTGCTCACTACCATCTTCATTTCTCCAAATAGGCAAGGGAATTCCCCAGTATCGGGAGCGGGAAAGATTCCAATCATTGGCATTGGCCAACCAATTTCCAAACCTACCCTCTCCAGTAGCCTTGGGCTTCCAGTTGATGGTCTGGTTTAGATCGAACATTCGCTCTTTTACATCGGTAACCTTAATAAACCAAGAATCCATTGGATAATACAGAACAGGTTTATCCGTACGCCAGCAATTAGGATAGCTATGCACATACTTTTCTACCTTAAAGGCCCTATTATCTTCCTTTAGTTTGATGGCAATCTCCACATCTACGGATCTTTCCGGGGCTTCGCCATCTTCGTAATATTCGTTTTTTACGTATTTTCCGGCCAATTCCTGTAATTCTGGTCGGAACTTCCCCTGTAGATCCACCAATGGAACTGGATTGTTATTTGCATCCAACACCAACATTGGCGGCACCACTGGAACCGCTTGCTTGGCCACAAGGGCATCATCAGCACCAAAGGTAGGTGCAGTATGTACAATTCCGGTACCATCTTCCGTGGTAACAAAATCGCCCGAGATCACCCTAAAAGCATTTTCCGGATTTTGATAAGGTAGTACGTAGTCTAATAATTGCTCATACCTTACCCCCACTAGGTCAGCCCCTTTGGCCTCCCCAATAATTTGGTAAGGAATTTTCTTGTCTTTAGATGTGTAGTTGGCAAAATCCTCTTCACTTTTCGCAGCAAAAAATTTACCGCTGAACTGTTTTCCTACTAAGGATTTGGCCAGAACAACATCAATAGGTTCAAAAGTATATTGATTAAAAGTCCTTACGGCAACATAATCGATCTTCGACCCTACAGTAAGTGCCGTATTGGATGGCAATGTCCAGGGAGTGGTGGTCCAGGCCAAAAAGAAGGCCTCATTATCCAACCCATCAAAGACCCCATTCAAGGTTTCCTTTCTAATTTTAAATTGGGCAACAACAGTAGTATCGGTTACATCCTGATACGTCCCCGGCTGATTGAGCTCATGTGAACTTAAACCAGTTCCAGCCTTTGGGGAATAGGGTTGAATAGTATATCCTTTGTAGATAAGCCCTTTCTCATAGATCTGTTTTAGCAACCACCAAACAGATTCCATATACTTGGACTTATAGGTGACATAGGGATCTTCCATATCTACCCAATACCCTACCTTTTCGGTCATAGAATTCCAAACATCCGTATAACGCATTACCGCTTTCTTACAAGCTGCATTATAATCCTCCACAGAAATTTTGGTACCAATATCTTCCTTAGTGATACCCAACTCCTTTTCCACACCTAATTCTATGGGTAAACCGTGAGTATCCCAACCGGCCTTACGTTTTACCTGAAAACCTTTCATGGTCTTGTACCGTGGAAATATATCTTTTATAGTACGGGCCATTACATGGTGTATCCCTGGTAGCCCATTTGCAGACGGGGGGCCTTCGTAAAAAACAAAGCTCTCCTTGCCTTCCCGTGAAGTAACACTTTTTTCAAAAACAGTATTCTCCTTCCAGAAGTGTAAAATCTCTTCTGCTACTTTTGGTAAATCTAATCCCTTATATTCTGCAAACTTCATAATAACAGCTTCTAATGCTTCATTTTAAGTTTGCAAAATTACTAAATCTGAACAAATTTCTACCCATCTTAACCCTGGTAAAAAAATCTTTTATCAATTGACTAGCTTTTCCGCCAAGTAATTGGTTTATATACAAAAGTCATATTATTCACAATTTAAATTTTCCCGCTTGTAATAGGGTGAAATGTAAAAAAAGAGGCCGTCTCCTAGACAGCCTCTCTTAAAACAATTAATGGAAGATAATTTAGTATTACTTAGATCCAATAATGGTAACATTGGCACTTAATTTTAGGGTAGAAGTAACGCTAATAGCTCCTACATTTATGCCTGTGGCCGACTCCACTTCCAATAAGGAATTAAAATATAACCCGCTTTCTTGATCCTCTTTATAGGAAGCAAAGATAAGCTCATATTCTCCCTCTTTTAGGAAGTCTAAACTATAAGACCCACTAAGTCCCTTTACCTCTGCACTGGTTACTGCGTTAGCAAAAGTTACACTACTTTCTCCTTTACCTTTAGACTCAACATCAGCGTTGAAAGTTCCCTTCTTATAGGCATAAACAATAATTTTGTCCGAAGTGTTTTTAGAATCGTTCACAGTTCCAGAAATCTTTCCCGTAAGCTCGGCGTTTACAGTTCTAATTCCGGCAGAAAGCTCGGTCATAGTCACAAAGTTAAAGTCGCTGGTAAAGTTGCTTTTCTCGTCCCTGATCGTTTTTCTAAGATCAAAATCCACAACAATAACATTTTTGGATTGGGCAAGAACCTCAAAGGTATCGTTAATACTTATTTTGTTGGAAGACGCAACCAAAGCATCCTTTTCTCCATTTGCCTTTTTCACATAGCAACCAGGAGAATTACCAGCTACATCCTTTTCAAAATCCAATTCAAATACGATATTGGAGTAGGATCTTGCCTGTAAGTCCAAATTACCCAATACTTCTGTTTTACCATCAACCAAAGCAGCCAAATTTATTGTGGTAGCACTAAATCCTTCCAAAGATTTTCCGTCCACCGAAACATTGGCAATAGTCACAAAAACAGCTTTTACATCGGCATTATCAATGGGGGCATCTGTAATTTCAAAACTTGTATTGTACGATTCTCCCTCCATGGCCGAATCATCACTTTTATCACATGATACCATTGCCATTACAGCTATTAACATCAATCCTGAATTCTTAAAATAATTGCTCCTTACGTTCATAATAATTTAGTTTGAATATTTGCCTATAGAACACCTCAGCCTAGTTTCACCCTACCCTAAAAATGTTAAAAATGAAGTTTATACCACTACTGCGCTGATTAGCAATGACATACGAATTAGCGTTTTATGACCCCCACGCTCTTGTATAGTTGAGTATTACGTACAGAACATCTTATGTTGATTTGAGACGTTTTCGAAACCATCTTACCCTAAACAAAGTCAAATGGTCCACACCCCCCGTTTTTACGTATATTAAACCAATAAAGAATTGAACCATGAAAATCAGAATTATGAAAAAAGTAGTATTGAGTTTTATTATAATGATGGCACTAAGTTTTTCCTTTACGTCTTGTAGGGAAGTAAACGACAAGGCTAAAACTGCTGCAGAGGAGACCAATGAGGCGTTATTGGAAGTAGGCGAGGATTTAAAAAAGGCAGGCAATGATGTTGTAAAGGCCGCAAAAGAAGCAGGGGAAGAACTTAAAGAAGTTAGCGAAGAGGCATTAGAAAAAGCGGATAAAACCGCAGATAGTGCTAAAAAGACGGTGAATGAAATTGGTGAGGACGCTAAAAAGGCAGCAAATAAGGTGGCCGATAAAGCTAAGGAATTGCAAGAGAAGGTTAAAGAATAGTTTTTTACAAAGCGTTAAAGACGCTAAAATGTATACGCTGCACCCATTATTAAGTTAATTCCAGGAGCTACGATTCCTGAGGAATAGGAACGATATCTTTGATCCGTCATATTCTCTAGGTGCAGCATTATTTTTAATGGCTGGGAAATCTGATATTGGGAACGAAGGTTTAACGTATACCAAGCCGGAGAATAGGGATTACCATTGGCATCCTGCGCGTAGATATAGCTCTTACTCCTTTCCGAAATCGCCATATCTCCATTAGAAATTTCACCGTTAAAATTCACAAATAGATCGGTTTTTAATTTTTGGTTCTTCCAAACCAGATGGACATCCCCAAAAGTTGGCGCCACATGTCTTCCCGGGGAATGTGACCCATCATCCTCCTCTTCTTCTCCCTCGGTTATGGTAAAGTTGGAAGAAAGGGAAAGGTTTTCGGTCAAATACGCTTCAAGTCCAAGCTCAAAGCCATAGACATAGGCCATTGCAGCGTTCTGTACGGCCTGCACCCTACTGATTTCTCCGTTGTACTCTATTTCACTATTCCCATTAAATTGGTAATCGCGTCGCACCAGTGCATCTACTAGATAAGTATAAAATGCAGCACCTTTAAAGGTAAATCGATCACTAAAGTTTTTTTGGATCCCCATTTCAATATTATAGGCATACTCTGGTTCCAAATCGGGATTAGGCACTACCACAGCCCCTGGTTCGGAATCAAAAATCTTACCAATATCATCTATATTTGGCGCCCGAAACCCGGTAGAACCATTAAGGGTAAGCTGAAGATCGGTTTTGGGAAACCAACTAAATCCAATGCTACCAGTTAAGGCACCGGTACTTAAATCGGCATTTTTGAAAGGAAAAGGGTGAAACGTATTGTCAAAAATAGCATCTATCCAAACATGACTATAGCGCAAGCCCGAGGAAAGGGTGAAATTAGGCTTTGCCTTTAGCTCCCCACTTATGTACCCCGCCAAAGTCTGCCAACTAGACCCGTCAGGATATCTTGAAGCCGACGCTATAGTACTATAATTGTCAAGATCTAATTGACTGCCTTGGGATCCAATTTTATTGTACACATACTCACTTCCATAATACAACCGAAAATTGCCCATTCTTTTATTTTCGAAGTCCACATTGGCGCTTAAAGCATCTACATTTTCTTGAGTAGCATATCGGATAGCATCCTGAAATCCACGATCGTTCCTACTCTCTTTAAAATTTTGGTAGGCAGTAGTTATCTTTAGTCCGTCATAGAATTTACCTTGGCCATTCTGATAAAACTGAAGGTTCCCCATAAACCATTTTTGAGGGCCGTAATACCATTCTGCCGAACGCAGCCCTGCTCCATCCTTAGAAGGTCTAATAAGACGGTCATACCTAGCATAATCAGAAGTTTCGGAATAAAATAAGCCCAGATTGATATCCCAATTATTGTTGGGTTTGTACGCCAGCTTCTGCATTAAATTAATTTGATCGTAGGCCGTAGGATGCTGCACCTTGGGTTCCTTGTTTTGTTCCACAAAATCTTCTCCATTTCGAGTAACTACGAGCTTGTCCCGTAGATATGAAGTGGGACCGTGGGAACCCATTCTAAGATCCTCAAAACTATTATAGGTAAGGCTAGAGAAAAAGGCCCATTTTTTTTTGCCAAGATTAAAATCCACATGAAAAGTATTTTCATTGTTGGCCGAGGAGTATCTGTAATTTCCACTCCCCAAAACTAACAAGCTGTCCTTTGTTGAAAATTGCGGATTTTGGGTATAAAAATTCATCACTCCTCCAATGGCATCAGACCCGTAAATCACCGATCCAGGCCCAAATATAACTTCGGTATTTCGAATGGTAAAAGGGTCCAAAGAGATAATATTTTGCACATTTCCACTCCTGAATATGGCGTTGTTCATACGCACCCCATCAACGGAAATCAACAACCTATTTGTCGCGAAACCCCGTATCATGGGACTACCGCCTCCAAGTTGACTCTTCTGCACAAAGACTTTCCCGCTATTACTTAATAGGTCTGCCGAAGTTTGTGGTGCCGTAAATGCAATATTTTGGGCGTTTATCACCGCTATTTTTTGAGGAATATCTTTCCGTTGTTGTTCCCATTTGGAAATGGACATTACCACCCCATCCAATTGCTCAGCGTTCAATGACAGATATAGTACTCCCTTCTTAACTAGGTGTGTCTTTGTAGCCTTTGTAATCTGATAGCCGATATGCCTAAAGGTTATACGCTCATTCAAATTAAATTGGGTGAGATCACATTTCCCATCAAAGTCGGACAAGGCAGTTTTGGATCTATCGGAATTATAAACCATAACATTGACGATGGGCTGATGATCATCCTCGTCCAAAATTATAATTTCCTGCCCCCAAGCACCGTAAAAAAGAAAAAAAACAATGGTAACTACAGTCCTTTGCATATTAACTAAACACTTCATTTAACACCGCTATCGTTTTTGGTTTTTTAAACCCCTGTAAATGTAGCTCATAATAAAGCACAAGGTTTTTTAAGAGATTCTTTCGGTCGTTTTTACCGAGTTTGATCCCTTCTAAGCTATCAAAATTTGTGCCCAAGAGGCTTTTAAAATAAAATAATTCCCTTCCCTCCAAAATTGGGTTTAATGAAGGTACTTTCACAAACTCCCCTTCCAATAGATCAAAGCAAGGGAAATCCGTATTTTTCACATCGGGATAAAACCCCAAATACTTGCTTAGGGTCAATAAAAAATACAGGTGAAAATTCGCATGTTCATTATTGCTATCCAACCATTGCAAAGAGGCTTGAATAAAATTAAAAAGGGCTTCGTTCGACTCCTCCTCATGAATGCTGTTCGCAATCATTTCAGCCAAAAAAAAGCTCAGTGCATTTTTTGCAATTTGGGTATGTAAGCTCTGGTAATGATAACTTAGCCTAACCTCCTTCAAGTGTTCCAAGGTTCCTTTATCCCTATGCACAGCAACAACTTCTAACTGCGCCAAGGGTTGAAAATACGCGGCTTTCAACTTACCTTTTTTAGAGGCAAGAACACCTTTTAACATATAGGTCCGCATCCCACTGGAAAGCGTATACATCTTAACGATCAGGCTAGATTCCCCATATTTTATGGATGTTAAAACAATGGCCTTCGTAGTAATCTGCATGGTATATATTTTCTCGTTCAAAGATAAATTTATCCTTCCAGATGAACTTATAAATTATTCGGATAAAACAAGATTCTTATCCCCTTTATGACCTGTACTTCGTATAGATGTACAGCCTTTTCCTTAAATATTTATAAAAAAGGGACCGAAATAGCTATAAATGCCACTTCGGTCCCAAATATACCTTAAGACTTATATTTTTTTTACAAATCTTAGATTACACCTTGAGCAAGCATTGCATCGGCAACTTTCATAAAACCGGCAATATTGGCCCCTTTTACGTAGTTACAGTACCCATCTTCACCACGCCCGTATTCTATACAAGAAGCGTGTATATCGCCCATTATTATTTGCAATCTTCTATCTACCTCTTCACGGGTCCAACTTAGTCGCAATGAGTTTTGGGACATTTCCAGACCAGAGGTCGACACCCCTCCTGCATTGGCAGCTTTACCAGGACCAAATAAGATCCTAGCTTCCAAGAATAAATCTACAGCCTCCGGTGTGGAAGGCATATTGGCACCTTCAGCCACACATATACAACCGTTTTCCAAAAGTTGTTTTGCATCTTCTTCATGTAGCTCATTTTGAGTGGCACATGGCAATGCAATATCACATTTTACCTTCCAAGGAGTTTCACCTTCTATATATTCCGCTGATGGATATTGCTCTACATATTCGGAGATCCTTCCACGCTTATTGTTTTTAAGGTCCATCACAAAGGCCAACTTTTCAGTATCTATTCCGTCTTTATCATAAATATAGCCTCCTGAATCTGAAAGAGTATGCACCTTGCCGCCCAATTCCAGTACTTTTTCTGCCGCATACTGTGCCACATTTCCGGAACCTGAAATAACTACGGTTTTATCCTTAATGGTTTGCTTTATCTCGCGAAGCATACTTTGTACGAAATACACAGTACCATAACCTGTAGATTCTGGCCGTATTTTAGACCCTCCATATGAAAGGCCTTTCCCAGTTAGTACACCGGTAAATTCATTTCTTATTTTTTTATACATCCCAAATAGGAAACCTACCTCTCTTGCTCCCACCCCTATATCTCCAGCTGGGACATCGGTATGCTGTCCAATATGCCTACAAAGTTCTGCCATAAAAGCTTGACAAAAACGCATAACTTCTCCATCCGATTTTCCTTTAGGATCAAAATCCGCACCTCCTTTACCACCACCCAAAGGCAAAGTAGTTAAGCTATTTTTAAACACCTGTTCAAAGGCAAGAAACTTTAAAACACTAGCATTTACGGTAGGGTGAAATCTTAGACCTCCTTTATAAGGACCTAAGGCCGAGTTCATCTGTACTCGGTATCCCCTGTTAACATTTATTTCTCCTTGATCATCTACCCATGCCACCCTAAAATAAATTAAGCGTTCCGGTTCTACCATCCTTAGAAGTAAGTTTTTACCACCATACTTTTCGTTCCCAGGTAGGAAAATAAAAGGTATAATAGTTTCCGCTACTTCTTGAACCGCTTGTATGAATTCTGGTTGATGACCATTACGAGCCTTAACCTCGTCCATAAATGCATTAATTCTTTCTTCCATAAAAAAATATTGTCAGTTTACTATTCTTAAGTTAATATTGAATTTGATGACAAAAATACGGTATTTATCATGTTTATCAATCAATTTTATCGCTTTTTAAAGAATTCATTGCTGAATCGCCTGTTTCAGATCTTCAATTAAGTCGTCTACATCCTCTATTCCAACACTAAGTCGAATTAAGGAGTCTACCACACCACTTTTCTCCCGCTCTTCCTTAGGGATGCTGGCATGAGTCATGCTTGCCGGATGTCCGGCCAAACTCTCTACTCCCCCCAGTGATTCTGCCAAGGTAAAAACTTCTAATTTTTCCACTATTTTTATTGCAGTGTTATAATCTGCACCTTTGGGAACAAAGGAAATCATTCCCCCAAAATCTTTCATCTGATTTTTTGCCACCTCATGGTTGGGGTGATCCGCAAATCCGGGCCAGTATACTTTTTCAATTTTCGGATGCTTGGATAAATATTCCGCTATGGCCCTTCCATTCTCACAATGTCTTTGCATTCGCACGTGCAGTGTCTTTATTCCCCTCAACACCAAAAAGCTGTCCATAGGTCCGCATACAGCCCCACTAGCATTCTGGATAAAATAAAGCTGATCTGCCAATTCCTTATCCTTAACCACCAAAGCTCCCAACACTACATCGCTATGTCCTCCCAGATATTTAGTAGCCGAATGCATAACGATATCGGCACCAAGATCTAGCGGTAATTGTAAATAAGGCGTAGCAAAAGTATTATCTACCGCAAACCAAATTCCATGCTTTCTTGCCAATTGAGAAACCGCCTTAATATCTATAATATTCATCATGGGATTGGATGGCGTCTCTACCCATATCAATTTTGTATTCTTGTTAATTCGCTCTTCAATGGCTGCTGCATTCTGCATCCCTACAAAATGGAAAACTATCCCATATTGCTCAAAGATTCTCTTAAAAAGACGATAACTACCTCCATACAGGTCATTGGTAGAAACTACCTCATCTCCGGGTTTCAATAATTTTAAAACAGCATCAATAGCGGCCAGTCCACTACCAAAAGCAAGTCCATAATTTCCATTTTCTATACTAGCCAAAGCATTTTCCAAAGCTGTTCTAGTGGGGTTGGCACTTCTGGAGTACCCAAAGCCCTTATGTCCGCCAGGTGTGGTTTGAGCATAAGTAGAGGTTTGATATATAGGAGGCATTACAGCTCCGTAGGCCTTGTCAGGAAACTGACCGCCATGTATCGTTTTGCTGTTGAATTTTAATGCTTTCTTGCCCATAATTAAAATTTATATATACAAATGTACCTTTATCTTTCGGAGATTACAATGATATTGTAGCTTTGCCTCATTCTAAAACTGCTATCTAATATGACGAAATTTTTATCTTGCTTATTGGTTTTAACAATGGTATGGAACTGTAAAGATGAAGAGCAACTTGCATTTGAACCTCTAGAATTTAACTCGGAAAGCTGTTCGGGTTGCCCAAAAGTTTCCATTGCTATCCCAAAGGCACTTAACAAAGACACCTTAAGTACTACCATCAACAATGCACTCCAAGAGGAGATTATATCCCTACTAATTTATGACGACGAAATAGAGGCTAGCACCATCGAGGAGGCAATTGTATCCTTTACCAATGGTTTTTTAGAATTGAAAGAATTATATCCAGATGAACCAGTAGGATGGGAAGCGCAAATAGAGGGAAAAATCACCTATGAGGACCAAAGCCTTCTAACCATTCAGCTAACCTCCTATTCCTTTACCGGGGGAGCACATGGATTTTCTACGAGCCGTTTTTTAAATTTTGACAAGCAAAAAGCCATAGAACTGGATAATACGCAATTGTTTAAGGGCGAAGAAGATTTTACCGATTACGCCGAAAACAAATTTAGGATCCAAGAAAAAATTCCCCAGGGCACATCGATCAATTCCACTGGGTTTATGTTTGAGGGGGATGAGTTTTACCTCCCCTTTAATATCGGATTTACCGAAATGGGGCTACAGTTAATTTATGAACAATACGAGGTGGCTTCCTATGCAGAGGGTCCAATAACCTTAACCCTACCTTATTCGGAAATAAAATCTTTTTTAAACTTTGATCTGGAGCCCTAGTGACAAGTCAAAACTGAAATGAATCGCTACTCCCTACGCTCTTTTTAAGGCTTTAAGTAACGATAGGATAGTGCCCAGATGAATTCCCTCGTGGTACACATTGAACATAATGGCATCTTCCACCGTCCTAAGGGTTACATTAACGCTGGTTGTATATTCTTCATATCCTGAAAAGACTCCGTTTTCATAATCTTGTTGAGCCCATTCCGCAGTGGCCAACAGCAGGCCGCTAATTTGGTTTAATTCCTCTTCTGTTGCCGTGCCATCAGGAACCGTCCCTTTTTTAAAAGTATCTACCAACGCGGAATCTACACGCATTGGCTGCCCACTTAATTTATAGACCAACAGTTGCTGGGTAACCACCACATGGGCAATATTCCACCATATATTATTCCGGTATCCGTCTGGAATCCGCAACAACATCTCCTTTGGGGTTTCCGTTAAAAATTTATACAGTATTTTTCTATTTTGCAGGGTAATGTTGAATGCGTTCTCCAATGCGTTTATTTTTCTGAGTTACTAGTTACAATTGCCCTAAAAGTAGTACAATTCAATGAAAATGGGTTTCTTTGTAGGTATATTTTCTATTAATTGAAAGGAAGCCAAAAAATGAAAAAGATTTATTACCTGAGCACATGTGATACCTGTAAACGGATATTGAAAGAATTGGAACCCAATACGGAATTTGAGCTTCAAGATATAAAGGCCGAAGCCATTACCCCTGAACAACTTGAAGAAATGGCCCTTTTGGCAGGAAGTTATGAAAATCTGTTCAGCAAGCGAGCCCGACTCTATAACGAGCGAAATTTAAAAGAGCAAAACCTTTCGGAATCAGATTATAAAAACTTGATTTTGGAGCATTATACGTTTCTAAAACGGCCTGTAATTTTGACAGACAACCATATTTTTGTTGGTAATAGTAAAGCGGAAATTGCCGCCGCCAAGGCCAAAATAAATTCGTGAGTAAACGGAACCTCGCATTCCTAGCCGCATTTGGCGCTGCTACCATTTATGGAATTAACCACACCATTGCGAAAGGAGCAATGCCTCATTATGTACAGCCCTATGGATTTATATTCCTCCGCCTTCTCGGGGCTACCCTATTATTTTGGGGCATTTCATTTTTTGGCCCCAAGGAAAAGCTAAAAAAAGAAGATTGGAGAAGGATTCTTGTATGTGCCGTGTTCGGGATGGCTATTAACATGCTCTCCTTTTTTAAGGGATTGGCATTGTCTACCCCGATCAACAGCGCTGTTCTCATTACTATTACCCCTATCCTGGTTGTAGTATTATCTGCCTTTCTGATCAAAGAAAAAATATCGTTACAAAGGGGAGCTGGTGTGTTTTTAGGTCTTATAGGTGCTTTGGCGCTAATCTTATTTGGCGCGAAAAGCAGAAGTGATGCCAGCAATATTCCCTTGGGGAACCTTCTTTTTATTGTAAATGCCACCTCCTATGGTCTGTACCTTATCCTTGTGAAAAAACTATTGGAAAAATACCATCCATTTACGTTGATGAAGTGGTTGTTTACTATTGGTCTCCTTATCACCCTTCCCATTACCTACCCCGAGTTTTCCATGATAAAATGGCAAGAATTGCCCACAGACATTATTGGCGCTATAACCTTTGTCATTATAGGGACTACTTTTTTAACCTACTTGTTCAATGTATTTGCACTTACCCAACTAAAGGCTTCTACGGTAGGTGTTTTCATGTACCTACAGCCATTGATCGGAATTGTATTCGCTATGGCAATGGGAAAGGACCACCTTAGCCTAATTAAGGTGATCGCCATTGTTTTGGTGCTGATTGGGGTGTATTTTGCAAGTAAAAAACCTAGGCTAGGTCCTTAGGCCGCACCGCAAATTTACGGGTATCTTCCCTAGTCAAAACCTTAAACTCATCCCCTTTGGGTATCTCGTTAAACATCCCTAAAAACTCTTCCCCCAACCCAATGAGGCTCCTAGTTGTTAAATCTATCCAAGCCCCCATAATCTGACAATGGGCAAAATTTCTCCCCTTTGTGTCATAAAAGTTGTGATGGAATTCAAAAAACATTCCGTCCTCACTTAATCCCATTACCTCCAAGGATACCTTAACTGGCTTCCCTAAAAAGGCTTCTTTAAAATAATAGACATGTTCGTGGAATACTACCGGTCCAATATTATGGGTGGCCATGGTCTGCTGATTAAACCCCATTTCCAATAAAAAGGCCATTCGGGTATGGCTCATAAAATTTATATAAGCAGAATTGGCCATATGACCATTGGCATCCACATCACTCCAACGAATTTCGAAATCTTTTATAAACATCCTTATATTATTTAGTACTTTTGAAAATGTTATGCATGCATAACATTTTCAAAAGTAGCACAGTTTTGGAGAAAAATTCCTTTTTTACTTACAAATCTTAAGTGCCAGCATTAAATCAATTTCGTAAAATACAAATCCATATGAGCAACAAAGCAGCTTTCATTAAAGATCTTTCCCTACCTGCAGTAGCGGCCCCCATGTTTCTGATATCGGGACCCCAACTGGTTATAGAGTGTTGTAAAAACGGAATTGTAGGGACATTTCCCGCACTAAATCAACGTACCACCGAAGGTTTTGAGGAATGGGTGATAGCGATTAAAACGGCACTAAACGACTTTGAGAAGGAAACTGGAAAAAAAACAGCTCCTTTTGGTGTAAACTTAATTGTACATCCTACCAACCCCAGGCTGGAGGCCGATTTAAAAATATGCATTAAACACAAGGTTCCTTTAATAATCACCTCTTTGGGAGCAGTTGCCCAATTAGTCGATGCCGTGCACAGCTATGGCGGATTGGTATTCCATGATATTATTAAGAAGCGCCATGCCGAGAAAGCGGCAGAAGCAGGGGTAGATGGATTGATCCTGGTGGCAGCAGGAGCGGGCGGACATGCAGGCACCATCAACCCCATTTCCCTAGTGGCTGAAATTAAGAAATTTTACAATAAGACTATTTTGCTCTCTGGATGTCTCAGCACTGGGAGAGATATCGCTACTGCACTTCAAATGGGTGCAGACTTGGCGTATATGGGGACTCGTTTTATCAACACCAAGGAAAGCAAAGCCCCTGAAGAGTACCGGAAAATGATTATTGATTCTGGAGCGGATGACGTGGTCTATACCGCAGCCATCTCCGGAGTACATGCCAATTTCCTAGGTGCCAGTTTAAAAGCAGCGGGAATTACCGAAGCTGATTTAAAAAAAGATATGAAAATAGACTTTGGAAAGGAATTAAATACTGAGGCCAAGGCGTGGAAAACCATCTGGTCTGCCGGACAGGGAGTCACTACTATAAATAATGTTCCCACCGTATCCGAATTGATAGGCACCTTAAAATCGGAATTCAAATCTTCTATAGAAGAACAAACAAAACTCTTGGAAACCTATCCAAAATAATATGTACCCATGCCAATCGTAACTTCAACCTACAACCCACCCTTCCCATTTAGAAATGGGCATTTATCCACTATCTATTCAGGGATAATTAGAAAGGTAAAAGGCTTAGTTCAAGAAAGGGAAAGATTAGAACTCTCAGATGGGGACTTTATGGATTTAGATTGGAGCCATGCCATTAGTCCTACCTCCAAGGTGGTTATTTTATTGCACGGACTGGAAGGAAATGCACAGCGCCCGTATATAACAGGTGCCGCCAAATATTTCACAAAACAGGGGATTGATGCCTGCGCCGTTAATTTTAGGGGCTGCAGTGGTAGTACAAATCGCTTATTTAGATCCTATCATTCCGGAGCTACCGAGGATTTGGAGCAGGTAGTAGACCATATCCTACAAAAGGAAAAATACGATCAGGTTTTTCTAAATGGATTTAGTCTTGGCGGCAATATGGCTCTGAAATATTTGGGGGAAGGGCGCAGCCTACCCAAGGAAATCAAAGCTGCTATAGTCATCTCTGCACCCTGTCAATTACACAGCTCCCTAGAGCAACTCTTAAAACCTAAAAACATGCTGTACGCCAATCGATTTAAAGCCCGATTGGTTGAGAAATTACGGGCGAAAAAAATACTTTTCCCCAACAAACTAAGCGATGGGGAGATCGCCAGAATAAACACTCTAAAGGATTTTGACGACATATACACCAGTAGGGCACATGGATTTTTGGATGCAATGGATTATTATAAAAAAAGCAGCTCCTTGCAATTCCTAAAAACCATAAACATTCCTACTTTGATTATCAATGCACAAAACGATTCCTTTTTGGGAGACCTATGCTTTCCACATAAGGAGGCACAAGCAAATAATTTCCTGTATTTTGAATCACCTAATTATGGGGGACATGTAGGATTCTACGATCGCAATAACATTACGTATACCGAAAAAAGAGCATTAAATTTCATTGAAGAGCAACAATAAAATAATCTATTTCTTATCTTAGTGCATTAATTATAAAAAAAAAGATGAAAAAACTATTGATCCCATTTGCTATAGTTGGGTTATTGATGAGCTGTGGCGAAAAAAAAGAAGAGAAAAAAGGAGGTTTTGAAATGAACCGAACCAAAAAGGAGGTTAAATCGGCACCTGTAAGCGAAGGTGTACCGGTAGACATGGACAATAAAGGTGTTGGCCCCATTAAATCTGTTTCTTTTGCGGACGCAATAGACGCTGATATGGCAGCAAAGGGTCAAAAAATCTTTAGTACTATTTGTGTGGCCTGTCATATGGCAGAACAGAGAATGATTGGACCAGCGTTAAAAGGAGTGTTTGAAAGAAGAAGTCCTGAATGGGTAATGAACATGATCTTAAATCCTGACGGAATGCTTAAAGAAGATCCTATTGCTAAGGCACTTCTAAAGGAATACAACAATGCCATTATGCTAAATCAGAACTTATCTGAAGAGGATGCAAGGGCAGTTTCCGAATATTTAAGAACAATGTAAAATTAAACAGTATTAATAAAAAACGCTGGTTGGAAACTTTGGTTACCGACCAGCGTTTTTTGCTACTATAAAGCCTTGCCGTCTCTACTTGGTAAGCCTTTAATTTTTTTGATAAGGTACAATCCTTATTTACTGATCATTACTCTATAAGTAGGGTCTTCTATGATATTCACCTCAATAACACTTTCCGCATTTGTCAATAGCTTTAAGCAATCGGGGCTCAAATATCTCAAGTGTAATGTTTTACCTTCTTTTTGATATTTTGCAGTGATTTTATTCAGGGCATCTATAGCCGACATATCTACCACCTTACTTTCCTTAAAGTCAATAACAACCTCATCGGGGTCGCTTTCCACATCAAATTTTTCGATAAATGTAGCGGTGGAACCAAAGAAAAGCGGGCCGTATATTTCATAATGCTTAACCCCATTTTCGTCTATATGTTTTCTTGCCCTAATACGTTTAGCGCTTTCCCAGGCGAATACCAAGGAAGAAATGATTACCCCAATCAATACTGCCAAAGCCAGATTGTGCAATACAACGGTAACCACAGCAACTAATATCAAAACAAAAATGTCATGTTTAGGCATCTTGTTGATTACTCTAAAACTTATCCACTCAAAAGTTCCTATGGCAACGACCATCATCACTCCCACCAGAGCAGCCATCGGAATTTGTTCAATTACAGGTCCACCAAATAAAATAATCAGCAATATGGTAAGTGCACCTATAATAGCAGAAAGCCTTGCTCTTGCTCCAGAACCGACATTTACCAAAGTTTGAGCTACCATAGCACATCCTCCCATTCCACCAAAAAATCCGTTGGTAATATTCGCTATACCTTGTGCGGCAGCTTCTCTATTTGATTGCCCCCTAGTATTGGTAATCTCGTCTACCATATTAAGCGTTAAAAGGGATTCAATAAGTCCAACACCTGCCATGACCAATGCATATGGAAAAATAACCATCAGGGTCTCAAAATTAAAAGGAATTTCTGGGATATGGAATGATGGCAACGAGCCACTTACCGAAGCAATATCAAATACTTTTTTGGTGTCTATGTCAAAGAAAAAGACAACTCCAAATACAACCAATATGGCTACTAATGAAGCAGGAACAGCTTTAGTGATCTTTGGCAATATGGCAACAATTGCAATGGTTAAGAGGGTTAAGCCTGCCATTACATATAATGCAGAACCTTCCATCCAACCATCAATACCGTTTTCCGATGTTTTAAATTGAGCTACCTGTGCCATAAAAATAATCACTGCAAGTCCATTTAAAAAACCAAACATTACAGGTTGCGGAATTAGGCGAACAAATTTCCCCAATTTAAACAGACCAACCAATAATTGGAGCACTCCAGCTAAGGCGACAGCTGCAAACAGATACTCTACACCATGAGAATTGGCCAATGCGATTAAAACAACAACCGTAGCACCAGCTCCACCAGAAACCATCCCTGGTCTTCCACCAAAAATCGCGGTCACGATACCCATTAAGAAAGCTGCATAAAGTCCCGTTAAAGGCGACAATCCCGCTAAAATAGCGAAGGAAAGAGACTCTGGTATCATTGTCATTGCCACCGTGAGCCCTGCTAAAATTTCAGTTTTATAATTTACTTTCTGACTAAAATCAAAAAGGTTTAAGTACTTCTTCACGTTTGCGTTTTTGAGGGTGCAAAAGTACTTCTTTTTCTTGTTTTAAGGAGCATTATAACACTAAAATTCAGGCTACTGTATGATTACCACAAATTTAAACCCAATAGTTTTTCCCCTAACTTACTCAATTCTGCAGTAGGATATTTCAATTGCTCCCAATTTCTTGGATCTCCAGGAAAAGCATAACCTTCAGGTGCCACTCTATTTTTCCAAGAATTTATTCTCCATTCCCGCAACGTTTTATTGTTTTCCTCTGCGGGCATCATGGAAATATATTGCGCAATCCGCACCTTATCCTCACTTAGATTGGGCCTAATTCCGTGCGGCTGCGTACTATTAAAGATCAATAGATCCCCGACCTTCATTTTAACTTTTACAATTTTGCCCTGTAAATTGCTAACGTCTGGCTGAAAACGATCCCTATCTACTGGCTGTGTTAATTTCCAAGTATCGTAATTGCGGTATAACCATGGGATACATTGAAATCCTCCCATATTTTCATCTGTTTGGTCGGATAAAGCCAAAACACCCTGTACATTTTGAGGCTTTGTCTCCGGATCATAATCCCAATGTATAAACCCTTTTTGTTCATAGCCTGGTCTATTTGGAAAATTTAGGTTGGCACGATCAATGGTCACCCACAATTTTTCGGTGCCCCAGATATCTACAAAAGCATCATAAATCCTTTGCTGTTGTCTATTGTTCCACAACAATTGATTATTATATACTTCTACCATTCCCGTCCCCGTTAACTCCTTCATCTTCATTTCGGCTCGCGGAGCCGCATACCAACTCTCAGGCTTGTCAGGATCCTTCTCTTCAAATTCCCATAAAAATTGGGCCGTTTCCTGTGCCTGGGCCTTAGTAATAGCATTATTGATCACAATATATCCGTTCTGCACCCAAAATTGCCAGTCGGCCTCACTAAGCACCCGCAAGCTAGAGTCGTTCTCCCTATCGTTTAATTTAATACTACTGGTCGTAGCCGTGGACGGATTACCCGGGATATTATCATGGTACTTATTACCCGTTTCCATGTTAGATTTTTTCATATGAAATATTTATTGATTTTTAACGGTCATACTTCAACTGCGCCTACCTCCGGTAAGTAAACTCCAGTACAGTTAGGTAAACCTACCTACGGCAGGTAAACTTGCCTGACGGCAGTCAGGTTCGCAAATCTTCATTCGTATTTGCGATCAGATTTCAATCGTGCTTATTTCATAATAACTGATTTGGAATAAGGGCTGTTTACATTTTTTTCAAAAAAGAAATGCTACATTACCTAATAGGCCTACGTAAATGTAATAATCACCTAAAATGGAAACCACCTTGATATTGACCATAATTTGAATTATATTGACTTCATAAGCAGTGTTAATCTAGCTTCCTGAGCAATTTTGTCATAAAGCGGTATGAAAATTCAACTTGAAAAAATAGGGTCCAGTGAAGAAAGGTCATTTTATTTATTGCATCATCCCAGGTTGAACGACCTGTTTTATTGGCATTTTCACCCAGAATACGAATTGGTCTATATAGAGGGGGCAAGCGGAACCCGCCACGTGGGCACCCACATCTCTCCCTATAAGGAAAGCGACCTTGTATTGATAGGCTCCAATATTCCCCATTTAAATTTTGATTATGGAGTAAAATCAGATTATAAAAAAGAGGTCTTACATCTAAAACCGAATTTTAAAAACAAGGTTTTCAAGGAAATGCCAGAGTTCTCCAAAATTTATGAGCTCCTAGAAAGGTCCCAACATGGATTAGTTTTTCACGGTAATACAAAGGCCGACATCGGAAAAAGAATTCAAGAGTTATTTGGAATGCCCACATTCCAACAATTTTTGGAAGTGCTTCATATTTTAAGCATTTTGGCTGATAGCGAGGAATATCAACTTTTACATCCCGATCCGGTAATTAACAATTACTCTAAAAAGGAACAGGAGCGATTGGGAAAGGTGTATGCATTTGTAGACGATAACTACCAACACAAAATAAGCCTGGACCAAGTGGCCCACCTATGCAATCTGGAGAAATCAGCTTTTTGCAGGTATTTTAAAAAGGCAACCGGCAATACCTTTATTCATTTTCTAAACCAATATCGGATAAGTCGGGCCAAGCGCTTACTGCTTATGGGCAAAAATGTTAGCGAGACTTGTTTTGAATCTGGTTTTGAAAGTCTCTCCTATTTTAATAGAATCTTTAAAAAATTAACGGATCAAAATCCCTCAGATTTTAAAAGAAATATTCAAAAGACAACAATGTAAAAACCGCCCCTAATAAAACATAGGGACGGTTCTCATTAACCAACCAAAAACTTCATCAAAATTTCATCTCCAATATTGGAGATAAAATGCTCATTTTAATTCTTTCTTTTTACCGACACATTCATAGTTGTATTTGTAGATTTCCTCCTTTTTTTACCTGTTGGTGAGCTGCCAGATTTTAGGTAAGTGATAAATCCCCTCCCCTTAAAAGTGTACACGGTACCGCTACCGGTGTGGTATAGTTCCAAGGTGCTATCATTTATTACGTACAGCTCAAAATAATCACTGCCCATAAAATCATAATCTAGGGTTACGGCTTTAACCAGATCATTGTTGGGAATATTAAAAACCTCATAACCCCCTTTGTAATCCCAAAGTACCTTATTTAAAGCAATTCCATTAGCGTCCAATGAGGAACGGAACCCATTACCATTCCCATCGGCAAAAAACTGTAAATAATTTTCATCATCAAATTCGTTTATCGCTCCTTCTACACTAGTGCTCACTTTTTCCCATAGATCATATTCCTGAAGATAATATTGAAGATTATCGTAAAAAACCTTGTCATAATTAAAGTTGTTTCTTTGGTAGCCCCTTAAAAAATATGAAGTATCGCTATTGGCATCGTAGATTTCTATGGTATTATTATTTACGACAAACACCTCCAAGCCCCATAAACCTTCTACATCGTGATCTATATTTAACCAACCCTTGGCAGTGTTAAAAAACCCGACTTGGATCCCAAAACCATTCCCTGTTTTCCCAAAACCGGCCAAATTGTTGTTCGCATACATGGTTCCCTCATTAAAAGATACCGTAAATGCACGTTGAAGAAAGGGTACCTCTCCTTTTCCTTCGGTAGCGTTTATATCTACATACCACAATTCATAAGACTGCATTAAATTTCTTAAATTTGGGCCTGCTTCCAGTACATAATCATCCTCAACAATAACTTCCGTATAACAACTTGTGACCAAGGTTCCCATTAATACTATTAAGAATACTAATTTTAATGTTTTCATAAGTTTGCATTTTTCGGTTATCAAAGTTGTTTAAACCAATCATCGTGCCGTTTTTTGCAATTACTTGATTTATAGTTGTTTCCATGTTCGTGAATTTTAATATTTTCGTTAGTCCCAAAATAATACAAGCGGCTTACTAATGAATTTTAACACCCATTATACCGTGCAACTCCTTTGAAACTCCAAAAATCCGTCCTACATTGCCGGCCTTTAAAACAAAAATTTCGGGAAGGATAACTATTTCTATTTGTTATTAGGACGTGTGTTCCGATAAATCGGAATAAACAATTGAGTCCCGTTTTATTTCTTTTGTAGCGACCTTGTGTTGGTCTAATGAAATGGGGCAAGAAAAAAAAAGATACTTTTATGACGATGAAGAATGATATGAAATTTGCTGTATTGGGAGGGGGAAGCTGGGCTACGGCCATTGTAAAAATGCTGACCGAAAATACGGATGTGGTGCAGTGGTATATGCGAAATACAGATGCCATTGAACACATTAGGACTCAAGGACACAACCCTAATTACCTAAGCTCCGTAGAATTTCGGACGGAACAATTAATGCTTACCGATGATATTAATGTAGCTATTTCCAATGCAGACGTCCTTATTTTCGCCATTCCTTCCGCCTTTTTGGATTCGGAGTTAAAAGAATTGACTACAGACATTAAGGACAAGATTGTTTTTTCTGCCATTAAGGGAATTGTCCCGGAAACTAATTTAATTGTAGGGGAACATTTTAATATCAACTATAATATCCCCTTCGAAAATATAGGTGTAATTACAGGGCCCTGCCATGCTGAGGAAGTAGCCTTAGAGCGACTCTCCTATTTAACCATTGCCTGTGCAGACACCGAAAAGGCACAATTGGTAGCCAAGCATTTAAGTAGTGATTATATTAAGACCAAAATATCAGATGATATTATAGGTACGGAATATGCTGCCATGTTAAAAAATATTTATGCCATAGCAGCCGGAATTGCTCACGGTCTTGGGTATGGAGACAATTTTCAAAGTGTATTGATGAGCAATGCCATTAGGGAAATGAAACGCTATATAAAGCGTGTGCACAAAATGAAACGCAACATCAACAACTCGGCTTATCTGGGCGATCTCTTGGTAACTGGGTATTCCGTTTTTAGCCGCAACCGTATGTTCGGCAACATGATCGGGAAAGGATACACAGTAAAAAGCGCCATGATGGAAATGAAAATGGTTGCCGAGGGGTACTACGCCACTAAAAGTGCCCATTTAATTATTTCCAAACACAAGAAACAGTCGAAAACCCCAATCCTAACTGCGGTATACGAGGTTCTTTATGAGCATAAAAACCCCAAGATAGTTTTCAAGGAATTGACTGATAAATTGGATTAATCCTAGCGGTAATTATAAGTAAAATAACTTATAACACCAGAGTTAGCAACTTAATCTCGGCTCAAGGAAAAATTGGAATGTTCCTCTATTTCTAGTTTCAGGGTTTTTCTATAATGGTCAATAATGTCCTTATCCAGCTTATAAATCTGCCGAAATTCTTCCAGTATGGGGTCCATTAGTTTTTTCACACTTTCAATATCAAAATAGAGTCGGCCTGTTCTTCTGATAAAAAAATCCATAGGAGTACTTACCATTTCATGATCAATTGTAAAATGCAATTCGGCCTTGGCCATACCTACAACATGGTCATTGTCTTTCTGCTTGTCATATTCTGCCAAAATAGTTTCCGTCTGTTTTCCATAATTAGTTACCAAATACCAAGCATAATATGCTGTAAAACCATCAGGAGCCAGCCTTTCATGTATTTGTGAAATATATTTTTCAACCTGTTTGTATTTCTTAAAATCGTTCCCACATAATGGAATTTCAATCGTGGTACATTCTTCTATTTTAATGTCAAAATCTTCCACCATCCTTTTCGCCACCCTATTCACTACTCTTTCCGCCATTTTTCTGTAGCCTGTGAGTTTACCTCCAGCAATACTAATTAATCCGGAATCGGAGGTAAAAATCTCATCCTTTCTGGAGAGTTCGGAAGCTGATTTCCCTTCTTCATGGATCAGGGGCCGCAATCCTGCCCATGAGGAAATTATATCATCTAGTCCCAAATTAATTTTCGGAAACATATTGTTTACAGCGGAAATTAAATAAATGGCATCTGCCATATTAACCCTTACCCTATCCTTATTTTCATTGAAATTGGTATCTGTAGTGCCCACATAGGTGACTTTACCTCTAGGGATGGCAAACATCATCCTACCGTCCGGAATATCAAAATAAACCGATTGTTTTACAGGTAACTTTTCATAAGGGAAAACCAAGTGAACCCCTTTTGTAAGATGTAGCCGCTTGCCTTTTTGGGAATTATTGAGCGCCCTAAGCTCGTCTACCCACGGCCCTGCTGCACTGATCACATATTTGGATCTTATTTTAAACTCACTAGTGCCAATATGATCTATCACCTTAACCCCTGCAACTTTATCATTGTCATAAATAAACTGGGAAACTTCGGCATAATTAATGGCAGTAGCCCCGTACTGTAGGCTAGTCTTTATAGTTTCCAAAGTCAATCGGGCATCATCGGTACGGTACTCCGCATAATACCCAGCACCTTTAAGAATTTTTTTAGGCAAAAGCGGCTCCAACTTTAGGGCTTCCTTCTTTTCCAACATTTTTCGCTTATCATCCCCAGATACTTGAGCTAGGATATCGTATACTTTCAAACCAATAGAAGTAAGCCATTTTCCGTAGGATCCATTTTCTATCAGTGGCAACAACATTTTCTCTGGCAATACCAAATGCGGCGCTAATTTGTGCACAATGGCACGTTCCGACCCCACTTCCTTTACCAACCAAAAATCGAACTGCTTTAGGTAACGCAACCCCCCATGTATCAATTTAGTAGATTTGCTACTGGTTCCTGAGGCAAAGTCGTACTTTTCTACCAAGGCCACTTTTAGTCCTCTGGCGGCAGCGTCTAGCGCAATTCCTCCTCCTGTTATCCCACCACCCACAACTACAAGATCAAAAGTCTCTTCTTTTAGTTTTGCAATAGCATTTTGCCTATCCAAATTGGAAAATCGTATGTTTCTTTTCATCTTTCTTAAATTATTCCGTGGGGGAATAAAGAAATTGCTCTTTGATCCTTAGTCCTTTAAAGATATAGTTTTGCAATGCGATATCAAAAGAGAAATCCTACTCTATGGTAATGTTAACCATAATTTCATTTCCCGACCCGTCTACTGCGGTTATTCGGTGCCTACCTTTCTCGGGAATAAGTCCCCGCTCATGGTAATTAACAGTCTCCCCAAGATAGGTATCGTTTAAATACCAATACACAGTGGTACCGGGCTTCGCGTGGGCAAGTTTAATCACCAATTCCCCAGTTTCCCCTCCGAAATTCTTGGTTAGGGTAATCCTGCTCCCATCCTTAGGATAAATAAATGCCATCTCTGGTATTCCAGTTTGCTTACAACTGGACTTAAATGGGGGCAACATAACATAAGAAGGGTGGCTTCTTTGATAGTAATACCCCATTAAAGGAGGTAATACGAACCAAGGTTCAGTCCTAATTTCCGCAGGATTCCCACAAGACGAATTTACCCTGAACCTTCCACTTTGGTCTAAATGCACCAGCCTATGATAGTCACAAACGGGTACATACTGTTTTTTATTTGGGATACGGATGCTGCTTTTGGGACAAATAGCGGAAGCCAAATACCCGCTTTCGGCACATACATCAATAGTGGTAAACTCATCTTCAGGAGCCTGAAACCAAGAAGAGGTGGGCAGCACATCAAATACATCAAATAAAATAGGTGCCGCGGTGTTCAATCCCATCATATTGGGCCTTCCTTCCCCATCGGCATTCCCTACCCAAACACCAACAACATGATCTTTTGTTACGCCAATAGCCCAAGCATCCTTATTTCCGAAGCTAGTCCCTGTTTTCCAAGCGATTTTCTTGGAAGAATCATAAAACTCCCACGATTCGCTCCCTTCTGGTCTATTTAAATCCTTCATAGCTTCAAAAGTAAGATAGATACTGGCTGCGTCGAATAAGGTTTTTTCTGTGGATTTCTTCCCAAAATCGGCATCGAAACCCATACGGAGCACGGGTTCTACAAATTCGTCAATATAGTATTCACTGGAGGTTTTGTTAAAATGATTAATGGTAGACGCTAAGGAGGCATAGGTTTTACAAAGATCCCATAAATTACTTTCGGCCCCACCAAGAATCAGCGTCAAACCATAATGATCTGCGGGTCTATTGAGTCCCTTAAGTTTAAAGAAGTCCAATTGATCTCTAAATTTTTGTAATCCATAAGACTGCAACAATCGTACTGAGGGAATATTCAAGGACCTTGCCAAGGCCCTATCCGCCCGTACCGCACCACTATAAGAACGGTCAAAATTTTCAGGGGTATAACCAGCGATATGTGTAGGGACATCTGGGACCAGCATCCCTGGCAACAATTCCCCAGCATCTATCATAGCGGCATACAACAGAGGCTTTATTACACTTCCCGTACTGCGATTGGCATGTACCATATCTACATTCTCCTCATGATCCGCTCCTGCTGTGGTGTTACCCACATAGGACAGCACCTTCCTGCTATTTACATCCATAACAAGGACTGCTGCATTGTGAACCTGATTCTGCCTTAGCACCTTGTGATGGTTATTCACTATTGCATTCACTGTGGTTTGTAGGTATGGATCCACGGTTGTGGTGATACGCTCCCCCCTATTTCCTTTTGCTAAGAATTGCAGCAAATGAGGCACTTTATTAGGAACATTAAACGGTTTATTGGGCAACTTCTCCAGCAGCGAAAGCTGGTAGGTAAGACTGTCTAGGTAGTGGTTCTTATGTAATTTATGGAGCAATCTATTTCTTTTCTCCAATAATTTTTCCTGGTTCTTACCTGGATAAATCAGGCTAGGGGCATTGGGCAAAACGGCCAATGTAGCGGCTTCTGCCCAAGACAGTTGATGGGGTTGCAATCCAAAATAGCGCCATGTCGCCATTTCCAGACCCACAACGTTCCCCCCAAAGGGAGCGTGACTTGCATAGCTCTTTAGTATTTCCTTTTTAGAAAATCGCAATTCCAACCTAGTGGCAAGCACCAATTCTTTAATTTTCTCCCAATAGGTTCTCTGTTGCTGATGGCGAGACATTCGTATTAACTGCTGGGAAAGCGTACTTCCCCCTCTTACTGTCTCTCCTGCCCTCCAATTAGATCTAATTGCCTTGGCCATAGAGACGGGATTGAAGCCGGGATGCCTATAAAAATGAGCATCCTCAAAATTCAGGATGCTAACTTCAAATTTATGGGGCACGCTATCCACCACGGGAAACCGCCACTGGCCATCTTCCGCTATAAGGGCTCCTAAGAGCTGCCCAGAACTGCTTTCTACTACCGTTGCCGTTGGTACCTTGAAAAGTTTATCTGGCAAACAAAAATAGTAGGCAATGGAAAGTGATACTAGGATAGAAACTATTAGGATGTGCTTTTTTTTCCTAAAAAAAGGAGTAATTACACCATGATTGGATAGTCTATAATTTCTAACCATTTCAATATTTATATCCTTTTTGGACAAGTAAGTTTTGATAATTGCCCACTCCACAATTTAATCTTTCTACAATTGGACAAACTTCCCAATCCACAGAAAAATAAACTGAGGACCTCAGTACAAAAAAGCACTTCAACAAAAGTTTTCCCTAGGAAATATATTCTTTTTCCACGAAATAACTCACAATCGCCTCTTTCATCAAAACAGATTGCTCCCCCGCCTTTAAAGTTGGTAATTCTTCCTTAATGATATAATGTGGCCAACCTTGTTCATCGAAGTATTCGAATTCATAATAACCATAGGGCTCCAATAACCTACAGATAGCTATGTGCATGAGGTCTAATTTTTCGTCCTTTTTATATTTTCTATGGATCTGCCCTAATTCCTGGACTCCAACCAAATATATTATCGCGTCCAATTCCAACGGGTCGTTATCCGCGAACTGGGCAGAAAGCTTATCTACCAAAACCTTCCATCTTTCCTTTAACTGTATATCTCTAGACATTGTTTTATTTACGGATCATTGTGCGGTGCCTGAATTTGAAATAGGGAACGCACAGAATTTTTCAAAGGTACAAATCAAAGTTCTATATTTGTCAAAAGCTAAATTTAGAATGGGAATATTGGACATAATTTTAGGACTTCTATTGCTTTACGGACTTTACAAAGGCATTAGAAATGGCCTCTTTGTAGAATTAGCCTCCTTGGTAGCAGTTATTGCAGGGCTTTATGGGGCTATCCACTTCTCCTATATTGCTGGGGAATATCTATCCGAAAACATGGATTGGGATGAACGCTATATGAACACCTCTGCATTTATCATCACCTTTATCCTCATAGTGATAATCATTGTTTTGGCAGGGAGGTTATTGACGAAAATAGCCAACTTTGCCATGTTGGGGCTGCTTAACAAGTTGGCTGGAGCTGTGTTTGGCACCTTAAAAGTTGCGGTAATACTGGGAGCATTACTGATCTTTTTCGACAAGGGCAATAATCAACTAGGTGTTGTTAAATCGGAATTTATGGAAGAATCTAGATTATATACGCCAGTAAAGGAAATAGGTGCCTTTGTATTTAGCAGGGTACTGAAAGAAACTCGTACCCTTAATGGAAATGAGGAGGGACAAGAAGGAAGCTTTCTGGATCTTTAGGCTACAGCTAACAACAAAATCTTTCTTTTGCCTGTCTTCTTGGGTGTAAAAAACAACAACCCCACTCTTGCTCTAAAATCAAGCAAAAAATTTTCAAAAAAAAATGGATCGAACACTAATGTCCGATCCATGGTATATTTAAAAATTCGGATAAAACTATTCCACAGGCTCTGTTTCGCTGTCAGCCTTAGAATATGTAAAGGTAATGTCTGTTAAGATCTTTTGCCCATTTGCATCCGTTATATTATAATTCCCTGTAAAGGAATAAGCAGATTTATCCTCATTGAATTCAAGAGTCATATTCTGAGAAGAGCAATTGTTTACAAAACTTAAAACATTGCCATTTAGCTTCCATGTACCGCTAAACTTTGCCTTATTGGTGCAATTCTCTGCACTCTGTCCCTGAGAGTTGGTATAGCCCCTATCTGATGTATAAACAAAATTGGCATCCCTATCACATTCGGAATATTGCACATAAATATCCGTTTTAGGGTTGCTTTCACTATCACTGGTTAGGTCTACTTCCTTTTCCGCTACGATTGCAGTGAGCTCCCATTTGCCCACTAATACATTTTCGTTTTCCACAAGAGCACCCGTGAAATCCTCCTGACATACAAATTCAGTATCATTAGAGACATCACAGCTATTAAAACCTAGTACAAGGACAAGAGTCCCAAATCCTGATAAAACACTTCTTAATTTCATAAATTGATTTTTATTGTCAACCCTTAGAATGCAAAATCCTTCAATTGGTTGCGCAGAAATTCAGAGTATATTTTTCATCCTGCGGATTTTCGTTACTGAACCACTTGTATCCATTGCCCCTTGGTACGCACAAAATAATCATTGTCGTACATGGCCTCTGCCTGGATTCCCGGTAAATAATATTTCCCTAAATAGGAGGCGTTTAACAATATCCGCAAGGTCTTCGTCTCGTTTCCTTTCATATCGAAATAGAAGTTGGCTCTGTCATCCCTAAGGTCGGTATAGGTTACATCATTATCAGCGAAATCTCCAAAATCCGTAAAGCGAGTATTTACAATTTCCCAACCACTGGGGAAAATTTGAGAGAGGGCAATATTTTTAAGGGAGGCCGTTTTACTATTTGTCAGGGAAACTTCTGCCACAAAATTTGTTCCCTGCCCTACCATGGAGGGGTCAATTATAGAACCGTCCCTACCTTTATAAACCACTTTAGCCACTAGGTTCCGGGATAGCTCCTTTTCTTCGCCTACGGGTAAAACACCACTCTTTATGATATTTACAAATATGGTGTTATCACCATTGTTCTTTATTGCAATGGTGTTCATGCCCTTATTAATTTCCAAATCCAAATTCGCCAATGTTTTATCGGTCTCCACTTTGGATGCTTTTTGGTTGACCTTAACTGAGGCCTTTATTCCATTCCCACCAATCATTTCTGCAAATTTGGCCAATGCCAATAAGCTGTAAGCGGTACTCTGGGTACTCATCCATTGGTCTTCTGATAAGCGTTCTGCCAATATTTTTGCCAATTCCTGTGCTTTAATTTTATTGCCTAAAAGCACATAGGTTTCTAAGGCCATAGCCCTATTTCGATCTGCTGACCCATAGGTACTGTAGTAATTTACCCTGTCTTCCTGATTATAATTAGCGGATTTAAGGATTTCCTCCGCCACTTTGGTTTGTCCGATCAATCCGTAGGTGGCGGCCAATCTAAATTTTCCTTCGTTAGTAAGCGTAGTTGTTTCTCGAAGCCTGTTCATCGAAGCAATGTCCGCATTTCCTGAAAATGCCAGCGTATATAGTCTATATGCCTGGGCGAGATCGGAAGTAGTAGTTTCGGCACGCCAAGCCTTGGCTATATTCTGTTGATATTTCACCCAAGTAGATTTAAATCCAATAGGCAATACATAGCCTTTTTTCTCGGCCTCCAATAAAAAGTGGCCAACAAAGGAGGAACTCCAGTCATCGGCTTGGTACTGTCCTGGCCAATAGGAAAAGCCCCCAGATGGAAGCTGATAGGCCCCCGACCTTTTAATGGTGCTTTCCACATTCTGTTGGATCTGCTTTTTCTTTGTAGAATTTAATTCAAAGATATCGGCAAGGAATAATTGTGGAAAAGCCCCAGAGATAATCTGCTCCAAACAACCATGTGGATAGTTGATTAAATACTGCATTCTTCCACTAAAATTCATAGGTGGCAGGGTAGAAAATTCTAGCTGTGCCGAATTACTTCCTGCTATACCGAAGGTAGTAAGAGAAAGGGAGCTCGACTCATTAGGCGCTAAGATAAGATCATCCGTCTGTGTGCTTATCGGATTCGGATTCACCACATCGATCTCAACGACAAAAGAGGCTTTTTCCCCATTACCCGAAGCTTCTACCCTTAGCTTTCCTATTCCTTTAAAATCTGACACTTGCAATTGAAAATAAGCCATCTTTTCATCTGGGCTGGTAAACGAGACGGTTTGCACTGCATTCCCTAAAACCTTAAATGAGGGATCTGGTTTTATTTTTAGACTAACCTCCTTCACCTTATCTTCCATAGCAAATACGGTAACAGGTAAGGTAACTGTTTCCCCAGGTGTAATTTTCCGAGGTAAGGAAGCCAAGACCATCAAAGGCTTGCGCACAGGAGTGGTTTCTTCTACCATCCCATAAGCAGCGTTTTCGGGATTCCCCGCCACTACCATGGTCCGTACAGAACCCACATATTTTGGAATGCTTATTTCATGAGCCTTGGCTTCGCCAGCTTTAAGGGAAAATGGTCCCAAAAACACCACCATGGGCTCAAAACGATTTGCTTTTTTATTTTTCGCCCCTGCCAATTCCCCATCACCACCAATGGCGAATACCTGATCTATCCTACCTCCAAAAGCACCTATAACATCATCATAAATATCCCAACTCTTAACACCTAATGCCTCACTTGCATAAAAGGTTTTCCATGGGTCAGGAGTTACAAAACGTGTTAAATCTAACAAGCCTTCATCAACCATGGCAATACTATAAGTCATAGCCCTGCCCTGCTTTTCCTTCACCTTTATGGTGACCTTTTCTTCGGGTCTTAAGACTTTGGGCATATCAATGGAAGGCACCAATTTTGTCGCCGGATTTTCTACTGATATAGGTACAATTCCATACAACCTAATAGGATTATCGTTTAGGGTAGTAGCATGCGGCTGTAACAAGCTTATATTGATAAATACATTGGGCGCGTGCAGTTCTGTAATCGGAATTTTAAATTTAGTTTCCCCTTGGGTAGTGTTCACCCAACTCGCATCTAAGACCTCAACACCATTTTCTATAGTAACCAACGCCCTCCCACCTATAGAACTCGGAAAAGTGACCGTGGCCGATTCGCCAACCTTGTAATTTTCCTTATCTGTAGAGAACATTAACATGGTCGCCGCAGAGGGATCGCTCTTCCTGGACTTACCTGCCCAGCCCGGCCAATCTACATAAATGGTCGTAGCGGTGGCATGCTGTCCCTTGGGATCTTCTACCCGTACCAGATACCTTCCCCAATCAGGATATTTTAATTCAAAGGAAAATGCCCCCATCCCTTTAGAATCGGTACTAATGGTCTTTTCCAATACTTTCTCCTGATATTGATCGCTATTAAAGCTGGAAAGGTTCTCCTGAGATGTCTCCCACCACCATCTCCAATTGATTTTGTAGATCACCACCTTTAAATTCTCCGTAGGTTTAGGGCTGCCATTTTCGTCTACAGTAACCACCTCAAAGTTATGGGGAACATCGGTAAGCAGCATACCCTTAGTTTTATCGCCCTTGGGCACATTTAACCCTACATAGGTCCGATAGGGCGAAAAAGGTTTGGAAAATACATCCGTACTAAAATCCCCGCCATTTTCATAGACTTTGGTCACAAATACAGCACTCAACATCCCAGGAGCAGGACTATTAAATTTTGGATCCATTGTAAAGTTCGCCTTCCCATCCCCATCTATCTTATTGTTAAAAATAAGTTGATCCTCCATCGTAAATGCCCGAGTTGGATCATCAAAAGTATAATTTGAAAATGCTTTAAAGGATGTATTCTGAACCTTAAACTTAGCGGTAATATCGGCCTTAAGATTTTTGGCCACTGCCCCGTGCAACCATGCAACTTCCATTTTACCTTGAATTGGAGATTTGCTACTGAGGACCTCATGGGAAAATTCCGTTTTGATCTTTAGCCTATTGGGCTTTATGGTCTCTATTTTTAGGGATTTGGTAAACGTAGCGCCACCCACTGTAATTTTCGCCAACCAATTACCCGTAGGGGCATTTTCATCGGTCTTATATTGAAAACTGTAGTAATTATTTAACCCACCGGTGTTTATCTGGCGGTGTACCACCTTATTGTAGGGGTCCAAAAGCTCTAATTTTACAGGATGCCCCTCGGGGAGTTTGTTGTCGTTGTCGTTTAACATAAACGAGAGGTATATCTTATCTCCTGGACGCCACACGCCCCGTTCCCCAAAAATAAATCCTTTTATCCCCTTCTGGACCAACGCCCCATCTACCTTAAACTTACTCACCGAAAGCACATTGCCATCGTTTAGTTTAACATAGGTTTTTTGGCCCTGGCTTTCCACTACAGCAAAGAAGGCCAGATGCTCTGAGTCATACCTAGCGGTCCCGTCCACTTCGGTGGTAACCTCCCCTAATGGCTGCTGTTGGTAATTATAAAAAGTGGCTTTGGCACCCGGTATCGGCTCCGTATTTACAATATTATTAACTGCTATAAAATAACTCTTGTTGGTTCCCCTTTTTATGGTGACCCCTATATCGGAAGCCAAAATATTGGTTCCTACGGTCTTGTTATAATAGTACGAGGTGTGGCAAGGATTATCTCGCTGGTTCCAATCGTAATTATCGTAATAATCATTGTAGTATTCCGCTACTCCGTCCCAAGAACTCATTTCTTTTTCTTCATCAAAATCTGAATCATCCAACTGTACGTCAATAAAATTGGTAGCATCACATTTGTAAATGCTAAAGGATGGATTTATACTTAGCTCTACTCTGTAAATAGCGCCAACTTCAGGTCTAATCAACGTTTTAAGATCTAGAGCATGGGCGGTCCATTTACCGCTTCGCACAGCAATATTGTCCCCTAGATCAATAGTTTTAGTAGCAATAGGACGCGCCACAGCCTTTAGATTGTAACTTTCACCTATGCTATTTTGTTGAAGGAATTGCAAGACGTTATTTTCAAAGATTCGCAGTACGGAAACATGGACAGATTTTACATTTACCGCTTCAAAATTTATTTTTAAATTATTGGAAGAAGGCAAAATGGTGCCGTTGGACAGAAGCCTGACTTCAGGTTTCACCTGTTCAAAGGCTATCTGCTGGTGGTACTTGGATTTTAATCGGTGACCGTCCACGCTTTGTATACCCTCAAAAACGTTTAGTGCTACAGCTCCACTTATCTCCTTGGATGGATATACTTTTAAAACGTTGCCTTCTATGGCATACTTGGGAGTATCGTCGCCTTCCAATAGCACCAAGCCCTTAAAGTTTTGGCCTTTTTTTAAAGGATCAGAGAAATTGATAAGCAACACTTGGGTGCCACCGGTTTCTACAACAACATCCAAAATACTAAAATTGCTCTTCCCTGGGATTTTTAGGGAATTCTTGCCAGAACTGTCAATTCCCAAATCAAACCCATCCCAAACAACCACCAATTCTGAATCTTCCTTAAAACGGGAAATACTATCTATTTTGAATGGAAACTGGGTACCTTCCTTTACGGTTCTGTCAAATTTAAGAGGTATGGTTTTGCCTTCTTGGGTTACGGATATTAATTTCTTGGCGTCTTCCAAAGTCAATTGATCCGAAGTAATCAATTGGCCTTCCAAATATTGATAATCTTTGGAATAGGATTGTATGGCCTGGGTATACACATTAAACTGCTGCTTTAGGGTTTTTACACCAAAAGTAAAACTGTACAATTCTTTAGGCAGGTCTGGCATTAAACTTTCTAGATCCAAAGTAAACACATAGTTAGCATCCTGCTTAAATCTCTTTTCTGGGACAAAGGCTATGGTCCTTGCATCCAAAGCAATTACTTTCCCTTTGGTCTGGGGAGATACCTTAAGAAGCTCCTTATTTAATTCCTGCCCATTTACCCATTTATCCATCGGAGTTTTTAATACTATCCGTACATCTGACTTGGCGGAAATTATTCCGTGGGTAACTTCGGTAATATAATCTTGGTAAAGGTTTAAAGTATCCAAAGTCAATTTGCCAGAATCTTGTTTTTGGTTGCACCCTAGAACAAAAAGCAAGATAAGGCTACGTAAAAGTAATTTCATAGGAATATATTTTTGGCCTTGTAAATATATAAGGATTTCCGTGTTTGCCCATCTTTTTTTCAACCTTTGGCACACTAAAGATATAACATTTACTAGACGGGGATACTTATTTTAAACTAGGCAAACGCTATCATTTCTTACGCAATCAAAAGGAAAGATTTAGTCAAAAATCCTTACCAAAGCGAAGGTTTCATTAGTCGACATAATTCAATATTGATATAAACTGTATTGTTATTTCAATATTTTTTTGTAACATTACAAGGATTGGTTACGAGAAGCCAATTTTTCAGAACACAAGAATACCCATTCTTCCCTTCTACCTACTTGCAAAGAGAACACTATATGAAAACGCATTATTTATTAATGCTTTTGTTCGCGTGCGCATTAAGTTCCTGTAGTAAGGAGACTGTCGAATCCATTGCTATTGAAGAAGCAGAAAACGCGGTAAAGGTAGAACAGCAAATATTATTGCTTCTTAATGAACATCGAAGTTCACTAGGATTCAATGAGTTGAATTTTAGCGACTTGGCATATGCGCAAGCTAACGAGCACACAGATTATATGATAGCCAAAGGCACTGCCAATCACGATAATTTTAGCGTACGCGCTTCCAATATCTCCTCCGCGGCAAATGCCACCTACGTATCAGAAAATGTAGCCAAAGACTATGACTCTGGTTTAGAGGCCTTCCAACAATGGTTGGCTAGTTCCGATCATCGCATGACCATGGAAGGCGAATTTACGCATACTGCGGTAAGTGTTAAGCGCAATGGTCAAGGAAAACTGTATTTTACACATCTCTTCTACAGATAGTTAACCTTCCTGAAAGCTATAGTTGCAATTTTCAACTCAAGTTCCAAAATTTCTTTAAGTTCTGTTGAAATGAGTCTACTTTTCTTATTTTTGACATGGACTTATTTATAGGGTTATAATTACAATTTAGCCCATATCGCATACATTAATTTTTAAAATCAGGAACGAGCATGTCTATACAACCGCCATTTAATTTGGGTCGATGGATTTCAGAAAATCGGGAAATACTAAAACCCCCTGTCGGCAATAAAAACCTTTATACAGAATCGGGAGATTATATTGTAATGGTGGTAGCCGGTCCAAATGCCAGGAAAGACTATCATTACAATGAGACTGAGGAACTATTTTATCAGCTGGAAGGAAATATCGAGGTGCACATTCAGGAGGATGGAGAAAAGAAAACCATGCATTTGGGTCCCGGGGATATGTATCTCCACCCTGCCAAGGTTCCCCATTCACCTGTTAGGCATGAAGGCTCTATAGGATTGGTAATTGAACGAAAAAGAGCGGACATGGAGGTAGATGATGGACTACTTTGGTTTTGCGACAATTGCAATAACAAACTGTATGAAACCTATTTTACTTTAAATGATATAGAAAAGGATTTTCTTGCACATTTTAAAATCTTTTACAGCTCACAAGAGCTCCGAACCTGTAATAACTGCGGAACGGTAATGCCTGTGGACCCCCGATTTATTTCGGGTGGGGATCGCTAAGTAATCACTTTTCCAACTTAAGTGTCGATCACATCCTATTTACGCTTATTATTTGGTAAATTTGAAAATATCACAATTAATACCTAAAAAGTTAAGAATGTCAAAAATTGCAAAAGAATTTGGAATTCAAGAAGCCCTGACCGCCTTAGGGATCAAAGATATAAATCAGGGAACTTCAACGGGTTCCAACAGTTTTTCATCAGGGGAAGTCATAGAATCTTTCTCACCAGTTGACGGTGCCTTAATTGCAAAAGTAAAGACCACCTCCAAAGCCGATTACGAAAAGGTTATGGAAACGGCTACCACTGCATTTAAGGAATGGCGAACAAAACCTGCTCCACTAAGGGGCGAAATCGTTAGGCAGTTTGGGGATAAGCTTAGGGAGCTAAAAGAACCTCTTGGAAAGCTGGTTTCTTATGAGATGGGAAAAAGCTATCAGGAAGGTCTTGGCGAAGTACAAGAAATGATAGATATATGTGATTTTGCAGTTGGTCTCTCCAGACAACTGCATGGACTTACCATGCATTCAGAAAGGCCAGGCCATAGAATGTACGAACAATACCACCCCTTGGGTACGGTAGGCATTATATCCGCGTTCAACTTCCCAGTAGCCGTTTGGGCCTGGAACACTGCACTAGCATGGATCTGCGGGGATGTCTGCATCTGGAAACCCAGTGAAAAAACACCCCTATGTGGTATTGCCTGCCAAAACATAGCTGCAGCGGTATTTAAAGAAAATAACCTCCCAGAAGGCATTTCCTGTTTAATAAATGGGGATTATAAGGTTGGGGAATTAATGACCAATGATGGGCGTGTCCCTCTTATATCGGCCACCGGCTCCATACGTATGGGAAAAATTGTCGCTCAGGCCGTAGCAGCCAGATTGGGCAAATCACTTTTAGAGTTAGGAGGAAATAACGCAATTATAGTAACCCCTGATGCCGATATAAAAATGACAGTAATTGGGGCGGTATTTGGAGCTGTTGGCACTGCTGGTCAACGTTGCACCTCAACACGAAGATTAATCATTCACGAGTCTATTTACGACAAGGTGAAGGAAGCTGTAACAACTGCCTACAAGCAATTGCGAATCGGGAATCCTTTGGATGAAAAGAACCATGTTGGCCCATTAATCGATACTGATGCCGTGAAAAATTACCATCACGCCCTAAAAAAGGTTGTGGAAGAAGGCGGAAAAATAATAGTTGATGGAGGTGTTTTAGAAGGCGAGGGCTACGAGAGCGGATGCTACGTGAAGCCTGCCATTGCAGAAGCACAAAACAGCTATAAGATTGTACAGCACGAAACTTTTGGACCCGTTCTTTATCTCTTAAAGTATTCTGGGGATCTTGAAAATGCCATTGCTATTCAAAACGGGGTAGTTCAAGGCCTATCTTCCGCAATAATGACCAACAACCTTAGGGAAGCAGAACATTTTTTATCTACCTATGGCAGCGATTGTGGTATCGCCAACGTAAACATTGGAACTTCTGGCGCCGAAATTGGTGGCGCATTTGGAGGAGAGAAAGAAACTGGAGGAGGACGCGAGTCCGGTTCCGATGCCTGGAAGATATATATGAGAAGACAGACAAACACCATTAATTACACTACTGAACTTCCATTAGCACAAGGCATAAAATTTGACCTATAGGTCTTACTATTCATTTAATGAAAAGCCGTTTTATTCCTTAACTGGAACAGAACGGCTTTTTTATCATTCAGAATTCTCACTATTTATTTCGAAGATACATTCTAGTATTACCTTAGATTTACTAGGCGCAACACAGAGGGAAATGCGGGACTTGGAAACTGAATTTCTATCCTTGTCAATACCATTGAAGAAATAACTCCCTATTATTTAGCGTGTAATTCAATAGGAAACCCGAAGCCATTATAAATTTCCCCTCCCCCCGAATAGGCAAATTCGCAATAGCTGCGGGTTTAATCAAACTAACTCAAACTATTTTAAATTTTCAAGGACCTATTTCAATGCCGAAACTTGGACGGGAGAAATTAGGTCTTTATAGGCGCTAATATTACACTTTTAATTGAAGTACAATTATGAATATATATGGATGGTCCTAAAATTTGTATAATCGGTAGCTTTTGATAAGAATCGCTGCATCTCGCCCACCACTTACTTAAGTTAGATCAACATGGTTCAACAAAAAAAAAGAGGCAATCTAGTTACGCCATAACAGCACTAACAGATTACCTCCCCTTTTCACCGCTTTTAGCAGCTAGCTCTTGTTCTTTCGTAAAGAATGATGCACTATACCATTCTTCCGTTAGCTTCTACCCACTTAAACCTATATTCATCTTCAGGGAATTTCATTCTTGTAGCTATGCGCTCCAAACGATCTGGCAGTTTCATTAAATAATCCCTTGCCCTTTCCGCATCGTCATTAAGAACCCTAATATTATCGAGCTCCCAATAGCTATTCAATTTTTTCAAGATTTCTATATAATCATGAGCGGTGTACACGCCAAGGCGTTGCGCACAATTCGAGAAATTTTCAAAGGCCGTACCTATACTTCCACCGGACTCCCTTAGAAAATGTGCAGGCATTACAATTTTTTTCTTCATCATATCGGCAAAGGCCAACATCATCTGACTGGGGTCGTGCTCAAATATCACCTTTACAAATTCCCTATAGGCCAAATGGTGACGCATTTCATCGCCAGCGATAATATTACACATTTTACCCAAAAGCGCATTTCCGCCCTTTTTACACATTTGCCCAACCCTCTTATGAGAGATATTGGTAGCTAATTCCTGAAAAGAGGTATAAACGAAATTTTTATACGGATCCCTATCGGTCCCAATATCAAATCCATCTGCTAATAAATGCTGGGTAGTAATCTCCACCTCTTTCATATTTACCCTTCCGGCCAAATAGAGGTATTTATTCAATACATCGCCATGTCTATTTTCTTCAGCGGTCCAATGACGCACCCATTTAGACCAACCATTTTTATTCTCACCATGCTGATCTATTCCTTCAACGTCCATTAGCCAGGATTCATAAGTAGGAAGCGCCTCTTCGGTAATGGTATCAGCAACTAGGGTAACCCATAGATCGTAACCTAATTCCTTGGCTTCTTCCCGTATTTGGACTACTTGATCCATAAAACCTTCACTTTGGGAATCGGGTAAAAAATCTGAAGGCTGCCAAATATCTTCGATCGGAATGAGGTAGGAGTCTATAAACCCATCAACCTTACTCTCGATTGCTTTCATTACTTCTATTCTTACGTTCTTATTAGACATTGTTAATTTTTTTTGTAAATATCCTTAATAATCTTGATAATTTTTCCAAATAATCGGTTAAATTTAATTCCTCCCATTTTCAATTGGATACAATAAATGCACTGGATCGCTCTGCCAAAATTCTTTGGAATTTACATCCATTATAGTAAGCGGCCCCTTAAACGCAGCTCCTGTATCTACATTCCATATATTAGCTGCCTTCCTTGGTGTGGTTATACCTATTCTAGTCACTGGGGTATGCCCAATAAAAATCTCCTTGTAGTGGGTTAATCTTTTTGGATATAAAGCGTCCCCTAAAGCAAGTGATGGATTTAGTGAAAGCGCCAATTCCCAAAGGGTTCTATCCCAGTAAAAAGTTTTGGTATCGTACTCCTGTTCCACACCCTTTAAGTTAGTAAAACCTGCGTGGATAAACAAGCGATTTTCGCCATCAATGTAATAATTATCTAAATTGTCATAGAAATTGACATGGAGTTTTTTAACTTTATCATCTGCCTTATCATAGGAATCGAGGGTAGCACGCCCACCAT